>NZ_JACDCU010000214.1 GCF_013817365.1 Methylibium sp.
ACCTGCAGATGCTGCACGGTCGCTTCGGCGACTGGCACCTCGCCCTGGCCGCCTACAACTGGGGCGAAGGCAGCGTCGGCCGCGCCATCGCGAAGAACCGCAGAGCTGGGAAGCCAACCGACTACCTGAGCCTCAAGATGCCGGCCGAGACCCGGCTGTATGTGCCCAAGCTGCAGGCGGTGAAGAACATCGTGGCACAGCCTGAGGTCTTCGGCCTCGAGCTGCCGCCGATCGAGAACCACCCTTACTTCCTGAGCGTGCCGATCCAGCGCGACATGGATGTCGAGCTGGTGGCCGATCTGGCCGGGCTGTCGATCGAGGAGTTTCATGCGCTGAACCCCTCACTGAAGCAGCCGGTGATCCTGGCGGCCGGCACCCCGCAAGTGCTGCTGCCTTACGACAATGCCAACGCTTTCGTGCGCACGCTGCCTGATCACGTGGGGCCGCTTGCGAGCTGGACTGCCTGGGTCGTGCCGCGCACCATGAAAACCGCCGACGCCGCCAAGCAGCTCGGCATGAGCGAAGCGACGCTGCGCGAGATCAACCGCATTCCGCCGCGCATGCAGGTGCGCGCGGGCTCGACCCTGCTGGTGCCGCGAAACGGCAAGCGCGATGCAGACGTGAGCGAAAGAGTGGCCGACAACGCGACCATCTTGCTCTCGCCCGAGTCGCGCTCCGAGGGGCGGCGCACCACCGTCAAGGCACACAAGGACGAGAGCGTCACCGTCTTCGCCAAACGCCTGGGGATCAGCGCGGACAGCGTGGCGAAGTGGAACAACATCTCAACCCGCGCAACGTTCAAGAACGGCCAAAGGGTCATCGTGGAGTTGCCGGCCAACTGGGGCAAGCCCAAGGGCAGCACCGTGCGCAAGACCGCCGGCAAGCGCAGCCCACGGCCGGCGGCGGCGACCAAGGGCCGTGTCGCCCGGCCGAGCCGCTGACTGCGTTGGCCCGTAGCTCGTCTGCGGCAGGCTCGAGCGGCAAGACCGGCGGCGCTCTTGCAAGACTCCCCCGGTCTTGGCCTGGGCAAGCCGCCAAGGCTGGATTCGTCGGCCGCTCAGTAGCCTGCTGAAAACAGGATCGCGATATTGACCGCCAGCGCCAGCGCCCACACTACGGATCGCGCCAGAGCGCGATCGGCGAGGTAGCAGCCGACGTAGCCCAGCCGCAGCGCAACCCAGGCCAGCGCCAGTGCTTCGAGCCGCGCCGCCGGCGCATCGAGCGCCAGTGCGATGGCGACGGCGCCGATGAACAAGGGCAGGGCTTCGAAGCAATTGGCCTGCGCCGCATTGGCCCGAGCACGGTGTCCGCCCTGGCGCGCCAGCCAGTCACGCGGCAGATTGTTGTCGTAGCCGCCGTCCTTGCGAGGCGTCGAGAAACGCCCGGCTTTGGCGATGCCGGCACAGGCGACGGGCATCAGGGCAGCGGCCAGCACGCACAGCAGCAGGATCGTCATCGCACGGTCGCTTTCGTCAACGCGCTCAGCGCCGCTCACTCAGCGCATGCGCAATGGTGCCGAGGTCCACGTATTCGAGCTCGCTGCCCGCCGGCACGCCACGCGCCAGGCGCGTGACGGTCACGCCGCGGCCCTTGAGCGCCTGCGCGATGGCATGCGCGGTGGCTTCGCCTTCGGCGGTGAAATTGGTGGCGACGATCAGTTCCCGCATCTCGCCGCCTTGGCCACTTTCGACGCGATGGATCAGCTCCCGCAGACCGATGTCGTTCACGCCGATGCCGTCCAGCGGCGACAGCCGCCCCATGAGCACGAAATAAAGCCCTCGGTAGCTGCCGCTGCGCTCGATCGCGGCCTGGTCGGCCGGTGTCTCCACCACGCACAGGAGTGCTCGCTCGCGCGAGGGGTCCAGGCAGGTGCTGCACACCTCGGCTTCAGTGAAGGTGTGACAGCGCTCGCAGTGGCGCACCGTCTCGACCGCCTGATCGAGCGAGCGTGCGATCTGTCGCGCACCTGCCCGGTCGTGTTGCAGCAGGTGGTAGGCCATGCGCTGCGCCGACTTGACGCCGACGCCGGGCAGGCGGCGCAGGGCCTCGGTCAGAACGTCGAGTGCCGAAGCGCCGGCCACGCTTACCCCGGTCTTCCGCCGCGCAAGCGCGAGAGGGAGCAAGACAGTGCACCCACCACGCCGCTGTGACGCGCAGGATCGGCCTGAGCGCTCGGCGTGCTCATCAGAACGGCAGCTTCATGCCCGGCGGCAGGGGCATGCCGGCAGTGAGCTTGCCCATCTTCTCTTCGCTGGTCACGGCCGCCCGGCGCACCGCGTCGTTGAAGGCGGCGGCGACCAGGTCTTCGAGCATGTCCTTGTCATCGGTGAGCAGGCTCGGGTCGATGGTGACGCGCTTGACGTCGTGCTTGCAGCTCATCTGCACCTTCACGAGACCGGCGCCCGACTGGCCCTCGACCTCGATGGTGGCCAGTTCGTCCTGCGCGCGCTTGAGGTTGTCTTGCATCGCCTGCGCCTGTTTCATCAGGCCGGCCAGTTGTCCTTTGAGCACGGGTTTCTCCCTGAAAAGCTAAACGGGTTTGATCGATCCCGGCACGATGCGGGCGGTCTTGAACTGCGCCATGACGTCGAGCACGAGCGGGTCGTTGCGGATCAGGGCTTCGGCCTCGCGCTGGCGTTGCTCGCGAGCTGCGGCGTCACGCCGCGCGGGCGTGTCGCCCACCGAACCGGCCTCGATGTCGAGTTTGACCGCATGGCCGAGCGCTGCCGCAAGCGCCCCCTGCAGGCGCTCGGCATGGGCCGGGTTGCGCAGCGGCTCGCGCTCGACGCGCAGATTGATGCGGGATTCGCCGGCGTCGATGGCAGTGCATTCCGATTGCAGCGCCAGTTCACGCACCATGGCGGCGATGGCGCCGGCCGCCAGCAGCTGAGCGACGAGCGCGGCCCAGCGGTCGCCGATCGGGTTGGGTGCCGCCGCAGCCGCCAGCGACGGCGCCGCAGTCTCTTCGACAACAGCCTGCGGCGTCGGTGAGTCCTGCATCGCGTCGTCATCTCGGCCGGCGCGCGGCACTGTCCGCTGCCGAGGCACCGGCTCGGCGACGCATTGCACCCCGTTCAGAGCCGCCCGTGCCGGAGTCGCGGGCTCGGCGGCGTAAGCGTCCATGGGAATGTCTTCCCACGGCGGCATGTCGGAGGGGGTGTCGTGCCGCACGGGGTTCGCAGGCGCCGGCTGAGGTGCGGGGCGTGCGGCGTTGCCATTCACGGCCACGGGCGCTACCGACACGCTCGACGCCGCCGGTGTACGCGCAAGGGGCAGCGCAGCAGCGGCCGGTCGGGTCAGTGACCCGCTCGCCTCGATGGGCGGCTGACTTGGAATGGCAGGTGGACGAGGCGTGCTCGTCGGTGCTGCAGAAGAGGGCGCCGCAGGCGCAGCGCCTGCTGCCGCTTCGGTGCCCGAAGTCTGGCGCGGCACCGCTGCGGGCCGCGCTGCGCCAGCCGGCCGAAAGGCCAGCATGCGCAGCAGCACCATCACCAGCCCGCTGTATTCGTCGGGCGCAAGCGGCAACTCGCCGCGGCCGTGCAGCGCGATGCTGTAGAGCACCTGCGTTTCGTCGGCCGGCAGCACGCCGGCGAGCCGCTCGATCTGCTCAGAATCGGGATCGTCTCTGTCGAGCGCATCGGGCACGACGTGCAGCACCGCCATCTGCTGGAGAAGGCTCGCCATTTCCTCGAGAGCACCCTCGGCAGCCAAGCCCTCGGCTCGCAGCGTGTCGACCGCAGCAACGACGGCCGCGCCATCCGCGCCGGCCAGCGCATCGAGCAGCGCCAGCACATGGCTGCGGCCGACCGTGCCGAGCATCTGGCGCACGCCGGCCTCCGACAGGCTGCCGCCGCCGAAGGCGATGGCCTGATCGGTGAGCGAGAGCGCGTCTCGCATGGATCCGCGGGCGGCGCGCGCGATCAGGCGCAGCGCGGCCAGCTCGGCGTCCACCGCCTCGGCGGCCAGCACCTGCTGCAGCCGGCCGAGCACCGTCTCGGGCGCCATCGGCCGCAGGTTGAACTGCAGGCAGCGAGAGAGCACGGTGGGCAGCACTTTCTCGGGATCGGTGGTGGCCAGCACGAACTTCAGGTACTCGGGCGGCTCCTCCAGCGTCTTGAGCAGCGCGTTGAAGGAGTCCTTGGTGAGCTGGTGCACTTCGTCGATCATGAAGACCTTGAAGCGGCCCACTGCCGGCTTGTAGGCCGCGCGTTCGAGCAGGTCGCGGATCTCGTCGATGCCGCGGTTGGAGGCGGCGTCCATCTCCACGTAATCGATGAAGCGATCAGCGTCGATTTCGGTGCAGGCGCGGCACACGCCGCAAGGCTCGGGCGTGATGCCGCCGGCATCATCCGGCCCCGTGCAGTTCAAACTCTTGGCGAGGATGCGAGAGACCGTGGTCTTGCCGACGCCGCGCGTGCCGGTGAACAGGTAGGCATGGTGCAGGCGCTGCGTGGTGAGCGCGTTGACCAGAGCCTGCACCACGTGCTCCTGGCCGACCATCTCGCCGAAGCTGCGCGGACGGTACTTGCGGGCCAGGACCAGTGAGCTCATGCGCTCGATTCTACGGGTCGCTCACTGGCCGATAATCGCCGACTCGCCGCGACGGCGACCCGCCGAACGACCCCTCATGACCCGCAAAGACACCCCCGCCGAGGCGCCGCTCAGCTACGAACAGGCCGGCGTCGACTACGACTTGATCGACCCGATGAAGGTCGCCGCGCAGCGCGCCGCCAAGAGCACCGCGAGGCATCTGAGCGCACACGGTTTCAGCGAAGTCGCGGCCTCGCGTGGCGAATCGGCCTATGTCGTGGACGTGGGTCCGTTCTACCTTGCGAGCATCGTCGAATGCCTGGGCTCGAAGGCGGTGGTCGCCGACGAGATGAAGGCGCTCACCGGCAAGAGCTACTACGGGGCCATCGCGCAGGACACCCTCGCGATGGCGATCAACGACCTCATCACGGTCGGCGCCACACCGCTGGTGGTGCAGGCCTACTGGGCCGCCGGTGGCAGCGAATGGTTTGCCGACGGCGAGCGCGCGCAGGCGCTGGTCGAAGGCTGGAAAGCAGCCTGCGACGCCTGCGGTGTGGCCTGGGGCGGGGGCGAAACGCCGGCGCTTGCCGGCATCGTGGAGGCCGGCCGCATCGACCTCGCAGCCTCATGCACCGGGCTCATCAACCCAAAGGAGCGGCTTTCGGTCGGCGACAGGCTCGCACCCGGCGATGCCATCGTGCTGCTTGCCTCGAGCGGCATCCATGCCAACGGCCTGAGCCTGGCCAGAAAGCTCATCGAGCGCCTGCCGCAGGGCTATCTCACCGAGGTGGCACCGGGCCTGAGCTACGGTGACGCGCTGCTGGCGCCGACCACACTCTACTCGCCGGTCACCGAGGCGCTCTACAAGGCCGGCATCACGCCGCACTACTGCGCCAACATCACCGGGCATGGCTGGCGCAAGCTCCTTCGCCATCCGGCCGAGCAGACCTACCGCATCCACACGGTGCCGCCGGTGCCGCCGGTGCTGCGCTTCATTGCCGAGCAGGCCGGCCACGATGCGCGCGAGGCCTACAGCACGCTCAACATGGGTGCGGGTTTCGCGCTGTTCGTGAAGGCCGTGGATGCCGAGCGCACGGTCGAGACAGCCCGCGCCCAGGGCGTTGCCGCATGGGTTGCCGGAGCGGTCGAGGCGGGGCCGAAGCAGGTGGTCATCGAGCCGATCGACGTGACGTTCGGGAATGACGATCTGCGGTTGAGATAGGCGCTGCCATGACGTTCACGTTTTGCCGTGGTGGTGGCAAGGTGCTGGTTTGTCTATAGCTGCTCGTTGAACAGGTACAGCGCGCGATCCTTCAGCTTGTGCCAGGCGCCTCGCTGCTTCCATGAGCCAAGCTCGAGCTCGACGCACTGCGCCATGTCTCGCTTGAAGATCTCCTCGAACTCTCGCGCCAGGGCGGCGTCGTTGATGCCCAGGGTGATTTCGTCGTTGATCTCGAACGACCGATCGTCGAAATTGCTCGACCCGATCGCGCACCACAGACCGTCGATCGTCATCACCTTCTGGTGAAGAAGCGTCTTGCCGTACTCGAAGATCCGTACGCCCCCTTCCAGCAGCCGCTCGAAGTTGTGATGGGCCGCGTGCTGGACGATGGGCATGTCGGACGCCTCGGCCGACGGAACCATCACACGGACGTCCACGCCACGCTTCACCGCTACCTTCATGGCCTCGATGGCTTCCACCTCCGGCAGGAAATAGGGGTTCTGGATCCACAAGCGTTCCCGTGCGAGGCACAGCACGAGGTGGTGCAGGATCTTGACCGCCGGTGCGGCCCGCTCCGGCTTGACCCGCGCCACATGCACGGCCACGTCGCCGGTGCGCTTCAGGACAGGAAACACATCATCGCCCACGAACATCTCTCCAGTCTCGCCGACCCAGTTCTCGCTGAACGCCGACTGCACGGTGGTGACGACGGGACCGCTTACGCGAACGCTGATGTCGCGGACGTGCTCACTGTCCTGCGCGTCGCCGAGCCAGGAATCGACTATGCAGTGCCCACCGACGAACGCGGTCCGCCCGTCCAGGACGACGATCTTTCGGTGGTCCCTGCGATTGAGCACGCCGATGTTGCGCAAACGCTTGTCGTGGTATCGGACGACCTTGCAGCCTGCGG
>NZ_JACDCU010000593.1 GCF_013817365.1 Methylibium sp.
GGCGCTGGCCCGGCTGCGCAGCACCTCGGCCTTTGCCGCGGCACTGACCGGGCGCACCCTTCGCCTCGACGACTTGCGGGCCGGCTCGGGCGCCGAGGAAGCGCTGCGCCTCGGCTTGGCGCCGGAGCAGCCCGCTGCCAGTGGCCTGGCGGCCTGTGTGTGTCCCCGCCAGGGTCGGGCCTTCGGCGCCCTGTTCTTCCTGCACGCCGAACCCGGCTATTTCACCGCCGAGCACGAGCGGCTGGTCGAAAGCCTGGCGGCGCAGGCCGCCGTGATGCTGGAAAACGCCACACTGCGACGACTCGAACGCGAGGCGCACGTGCGCACCGGCGAAGAGAACACGCTGCTCGAAACCTTCGTGGGCATCGCTTCGCACGACCTGCGCAATCCGCTCAACGTCATCCTGCTCAACGCCACCCTGCTCGAACGCAGCGAGGGCGTGAGCGCCAACCTGAAAGAGGCGACCGAGCGCATCAAGCGCAGCGGCGCACGCGCGCTGCGACTCGTGCACGACCTGCTCGACTTCACCCAGGTGCGCCTGGGCAAGGGCATCCCGGTCGAGCCGGTCACCACCGACGTTCACGCCACCGTGCGCCAACTGGTCGAGGAGTTCCGGCTCGCGCATCCGCAGCGCGGCATCGTGTTCGACGCCACCGGCGAAGGCCTGGGCATCGTGGACCCGCACCGGCTCGCGCAGATGATGTCCAACCTGATCACCAACGCCCTCGTCTACGGCGCCCCCGGCACGCCCGTGACGGTGGGCGTCGAGGGCGGCGCGACCGACATGCGCCTGAGCGTGCGCAACGAAGGCGAGCCGATTACGGAGGAACTGCGCGGCGAGCTGTTCCGGCCGCTGCGTCGAGGCACCGGCCGGAGCGGCGCACCCGAGGGCAGCATCGGGCTCGGGCTCTTCATCGTCGAGCAGATCGTGCAGGCGCACCGGGGCCGGATCGACGTCGCGTCCGATGCAAGCGCCACCACCTTCACCGTGCGGCTGCCTCGCCATGCGCATTGAGCCGGATGCCTCCGCAGTGAGCGGCGGCGCCGTCGGCGGCGAGCCGGGCGGGAGCGCGCCTTGCCCGCGCTTGCAGATGCTTCGAGACGCCTGGCCGTGGTTGCGGCGCCTGCTCACTGCCGGCTTCATCGGGCTGGCCGTCACACTGCTCGTGCTGCAGTTGCGCACGCTCGACGCGGACCAGCTCGTCTCCACCCTGAGCCGGTTTCCCACGCGGGCGCTGGCGGCCGGTGCGGCGTTCAGCGCGCTCAGCTATGTCGCCTACTGCGGCTTCGATCTGCTGGGCCGCCGCTACACGCGCCACCGGCTGAAGACGCGCCACGTCCTCGCGCTGGGCTTCGTCAGCCATGCCTTCGCGCTCAACCTGGGCGCCGCTGGCGTGGGCCTGCGCTTTCGCGCCTACGGCCGCCTCGGCGTCAAGACTGGCACGGTGGCCCGTCTTTGGCTGGTGTGTTTCGTGAGCAATTGGCTGGGCTTTCTGGTGCTCGCCGGGCTGCTGCTGGCGCTGCAACTCGGCGGTGCGCCGTTCGGCGCCGGCACGTCGCCGGACCTCCTGCAGGCGATCGGCTGCGCCTTTCTCGGCGCCGCGTTGGCCTACTTCGCGCTGTGCGGCCTGTCGCGCGTTCGCTCGTGGACGGTGTTCGGACAGACGCTGCAGCTGCCTTCCCTGCGTTTCGCCCTCGCGCAGTGCGCGCTGTCGGTGCTGCAGTGGGCGCTGATCGCCGCAGGCCTGTTCGCGCTGCTGCAGCAGGCGGTTCCCTTCGTCACCGTGCTCGGCGTGCTGCTGGTGTGCGCAACGGCGCTGGCGGTGGTCGACGTGCCGGGCGGCCTGGGCGTGACCGAAGCGGTGTTCATCACCCTGCTCGGCGGCCAGGTGGCGATGGCCGCGCTGGTGTCGGCGCTGCTCGTGTACCGCCTCGTCTACTACCTCGCGCCGCTGCTGCTGGCAGGCCTGGCCTACCTGCGGCTGGAGATGAGGCCTCCCAGCTTGGCCGGCCGTCACTGACCGGCGCACGGCTCGAAGCGTCATGCCGGGCTTTCACAAGACCCGCGGACGCTTCGCATGTCACCCGTT
>NZ_JACDCU010000594.1 GCF_013817365.1 Methylibium sp.
GCCGCATGCGTGTGGACGACGAGCTGGTCTGGAGCCTGCTCACCAACCACGGCAAGTCGGCTGCCAACGACGGCGTGAGCCGCCTGCACGCCAACATCCTGATGGCCGGGCGCCATCGCGAAGCCGCCTAGATGACGACCCCCGGCGCGGAGTACCGCGCCACCCCCCGAGGGGGCGCCGAGCCGGCTTGGGAGCGGCCCGGCGCTCGGCTCGGCACCCGTTCCGTCTTGCTACACCTCGACTCCGAAAGACTTTCATGCGCAACAAGAGCATCCTCACCGAAGCCCGGCAGATCGAACGCGCCGTCACGCTGATCAACCTGGGCGCGCGCCTGCAGGTGCTGGAGTCGGAGACCGACCTGAGCTACGAGCGCCTGCTGCGCCTGTACAAGGAAGTGGCGGGCAAGTCGCCCAGCAAGGGTCAGCTGCCGTTCTCGACCGACTGGTTCATGACTTGGCAGCCCAACATCCACGCCAGCCTCTTTCTCAACATCCACGAGTACCTGAACAAGGCGGCGGCGCTCGACGAGATCGACTCGGTCATCAAGGCCTACCGCCTATACCTCGAGCAGACTAAAGAGCAGGGGCTGGAGCCGTTGCTGTCGGTGACGCGTGCCTGGCGGCTGGTGAAATTCGTCGACAACGGCATGCTCACCATGACGGAATGCTCCAAGTGCGGCGGCCACTTCGTGACCCATCCGCACGAGATCGGCAAGCACTTCGTGTGCGGCCTGTGCAATCCGCCCGCACGCGCCGGCAAGGGCAAAGCGGCGGGGTCGCTGCACCTGCATTGAGTCCTTCACGCGTTCCGAGCACAGCGTCACGGCGGCGCCGGTCTTCCAACGGCGCGGCCTGATTTGTCGGCGGCCTGCGCCGATACCAAGGCAAGCGTTTTCTGTTCGTTGTCTCCTGGGTGCACCGCGGTGCATTGCGGGCTCCCGTCGCAAGACCGGAGCCCGCTTTTTCCTTCTCGCGGCGTCGGCTTGTTATCGGCTTCGCGTGTTCTCGAAGCGGGCCGGGGACGTCAGGGCCGTCTCAAGCCGGCGGCGCGGCGGCCGATAAATGCTCATGCTGCTCGGGCCATGGCCTCGAACGGCGGCCACCACGAAGTACGGAACTCCCCCACATGTTCGTCATCATCGGATACGCGATCGCGCTGGGTTGCATCTTCGGCGCCTACGTCCTTCACGGCGGCAACGTCGGCGTGATCGCCGCCGCCTTGCCGACCGAGATGATGGCCATCGCCGGCGGTGCGCTCGGCGCCTTCGTGGTGTGCAACCAGCCCAAGGTGCTCAAGTCGACCCTGGCAGCCATGCCCATGCTCCTCAAGAGCTCCAAGTACACGAAGGCGCGCTACATGGAGCTGATGGCGCTGCTCTACGACATCCTGCAAAAGGCCCGCAAGGAAGGCCTGATGGCCATCGAGAAGGATGTCGAGGACCCGAACAACTCGCCGCTCTTCAAGAAGTACGCCGCGGTTGGCCGCGACCACCACGTGGTCGAGTTCATCACCGACTACCTGCGCATGATGGTCTCGGGCAACCTCAACCCGCACGAGATCGAGTCGCTGATGGACACCGAGATCGAGACCCACCACCACGAGGCGCACCAGCCCGCTGCCGCGCTCACGCGCCTGGCCGGTGGCCTGCCGGCCTTCGGCATCGTCGCGGCGGTGCTGGGCGTCGTGAACACCATGGGCTCGGTCGGCCAGCCGCCGGCGGTGCTGGGCGGGATGATCGGCTCGGCGCTGGTCGGCACCTTCCTGGGCATCCTGCTCGCCTACGCGATCGTGGAGCCGCTCGCCGGCCTGCTCGAGCAAAAGCTCGACGAGGGCAGCAAGGAGCTGCAGTGCATCAAGACCACGCTCCTGGCCAGCATGCAGGGCTACGCGCCCGCCATCGCGGTGGAATTCGGCCGCAAGACGCTGTACTCGACGGAGCGGCCCACGTTCGTCGAGCTAGAGAGTCACGTGAAGGGCAAGAAGTGAATGGAGCCCCCACGTCGCCGAGTACGGCTCCTGCCCCCCGAGGGGGCGCGGTCCGCCTTGGGAGCGGCCCGGCGGCGGACCGGCTAGTGCGCTGGATAGGAG
>NZ_JACDCU010000595.1 GCF_013817365.1 Methylibium sp.
GCTGGCCGAGCGCTGGCGCGGCGAGTTCGCCACGCTGTGGCGCGCACCACCCGGCTATGAGAACAAGGTCGTCGAGGGCGGCTCCGGCCCGGTGGCCGAGTGGTTGTCGGCTCAGCTGACAAGCCTGCAGGGCCGCCCGCAACCGGGCACGGCCGACGCGGCGCTGCGCTCGCGCATCTACGCCTTCCAGCTGGCCCAGGGGCTCGCGCCCGACGGCCTGGCCGGCCCCATCACCTTCATGCAGCTCAACCGCGCCCTCGGCGTCGAAGAACCGCGCCTGCACAAAGAGAACTAGGGCAGATGTCATACATCCTCGACGCCTTGAGGCGGGCCGATGCAGAACGCGAACGCGGCGCGGTGCCCGGCATCCATGCGCAGCGCTTCGCGCAGGAAGACCCGCTGGAGGCCGAGTCGGGGCCTCGGATCAGGCCCGTCGTGTGGTTCGCCGGTGGCGCCATCGTGTGCCTGCTGGCGGGCGGCGCGCTGGCTTGGCAGTGGCTGCGGCCCGAAGCGCCGGCGAGCCGTCAGGCGGCGGTGGGCGGGGCGGTTACAGGGGCCGCATCGGCGCCGGCTGTCGCGGCAGCGCCTTTACAACCGGCACCGGCACCGGCGCCATTTGCCACGTCTTCACCTCCGCCCGCAGACAAGCCGGCAGCTGCGCCTGCTGCACCGACGCCCCCAGCGGCGACACGGCCCCCCGCACCGGTGCCAGCGCCGAAGCCGGCAACCACGCCGCGCGCTCCCCGAACGGCGGCGACGCCCGCCGCTCGAGCGCCGCTCACGAAGCCGCCCGTCGCTGCCGATATGCCAACCGCGCCCGTGTCGCCACGCCGTCAATCGCCGGCCGGCGGCGCCGACCCCACGCCCTCGGCCGAGCGATCAGCCGCTTCGCCGGCCACGCCGCCGCAAGCCCAGCGGGACCACCCCGCGCCGCCGCGCATCTACGCCCGCAACGAACTGCCCGAAGAAATCCGCCGGCAACTGCCGACGCTTTCCATCGGCGGTTCCATCTATTCGCAAGATCGCGCGAACCGCTTCCTCATCATCAACGGCCAGGTGTTCTACGAAGGCGCCGAGCCGACCCCGGGGCTGGTAATCGAGCAGATCGGTCTGAAAAGCGCCGTGCTGCGCTTCAAGAATTACAGCTACTCGATCGGCTACTGACCCCGCCGCCGCAGGCCGGCATCAGAACGACGAGCCCGGCTCCTCGAGAAAAGCCAGCTCCTGCGGCGACGACGCGCGACCGAGCAGCCGGTTGCGGTGCGGGAAGCGGCCGAAGCGCTCCACGATGTCGCGGTGCCTCAGCGCGAAGTCCAGGAATCCGTCGAACACCGCCCGCTGCGAAGGCGGCACGCCCGCACTCAAGGCGCGATAAAGCGCCACCGAACGCTCCTGGTCCTGGGGCGACTCGGAGTGCTCCAGCGGGAGGTAGAAAAACACGCGCTCGATCGGGCGCAGCCGCTCATCGTCGCCGCGCGTCAGCCCTTCCTTGCACCAGGCGAGCGCCAGGAGGTCGTGGCCGAAGGCCGCCTTCGTGTCGCGATAGATGTTGCGCGGGAACTGGTCGGTCAGCAGGATCAGCGCGAGCCGGCCGGCCGGCGTTTGCGCCCAAGCATCGAGCGCGCCCATCGCGGCCTCGGTGATCACGTCCTCGAAGCGCCGCCGTATGGCGTTGTCCGTCTCGGGATCCTTGCACCACCAGAGCGCCGCCTGCCGCTCGGCGACCGCGGCGTCCGCGGCGTTGCCTGCGTCAGGGCCGAACCAGAACTCGGCGATGGTTTGCGGCGTTTCGGTGTTGGACATCTCGCGGCTCCGGATTTCTCACACCCGCTCGGCTTGCAGGCCTTGCAGCGACGGGTGGGCAGGCATGCAGGCTTGTCAGTCTCCGCCCGGCTTGCAGGCCGCGGGCGGCGACACGCCGGCAAGCCGGCGCAGGCAGGCTTTCTCAAGGCGTGTCGTACTTCAGGTACTTGAAGCGGGCGTCGTCATTCGGCGTGCCGTCCAGCACCGCGCCTTCTTCCTTGGCCGGCTGCCACTGCACCACGTCCTCGATCTTCTTCGCCAGGGCGAAGTCCTTCTCGGTGA
>NZ_JACDCU010000596.1 GCF_013817365.1 Methylibium sp.
GCCTTGAACGTGTCGAAACCTTCCTCGAGGAACCGCTGCATGTTTGCGAGACCGGCAGCGCGCGCTGGCGCGCGCATCATGCGCAGGCTCATCATCATCATCGGCCGCTGCGTGTAGTGATCGAGCTCTTCGCCGATCGCGATCGTCAATGCAATCTGCCGCTCGCGATCTGGTGGACGGCCGCACGCCTGCCAAGCTCGAACGTAGGTTTGAGCATCGATTGCGCGGGAATCAAGCGCCACGCCCATGGCCGTGTCGAGCGATTCCGACAGCGCGTGAAGTTCGGCAAGTTTGGCCACGGTTTGCACGATCTCCGGCGGAAACAGCCGCACGACTGCGGGAACTATGCGCACGAATTGCTTATCGCGCTGGCTGAAATCGCCGGGGCCGTAAAGCTCCTCGAGAAAAAAGCGCGCGGCGGCGGCATGACGAGGGTCGGCCAGGAGATCTTGGTAGCTATGAAGAAAACGGGACTGCTGATAAGCCTTCAACGCCGACACGCGGTCAGCCAGTTCCGGCTGAGCGCCGCGACAAATTCGCTCCCGCTCGACCGCCTCGAGGTTGAGCAGGATCGTCGCATACTCGGTCTGTTGCGGAGTTGCCATCGTTACGGTTGTCCGGCGTGCCAAACGACGTGGGCCTCGGCCGACCCGCAAGCCGATGATGCAACATCCGCCCTGATGCAGGCCACCCACCTCGCTGTGCCGCGCCGCCGCTTCCTCCAACTCGGTGGGGGCTGCGCCCTCGTCTTCGTTGTGGCCGGAAGCGCTGCGTGGCTGTGGCGGCCCGGCCTGCGCGGAGGCGACTCACGGAGGCCGGGCGCGCCGTCTTCGGAGCGGTTGCAATGGCGGTCCTTGACGGCAGGCTGATGCCCGGAACTGCTGCGCTCGAACGAATACCGCCTTCTACTCGCGGCCGGAGCACTGGTCACTGATGAATTACTCCGAGCCCACAAAGGCTTGACTCGATGGACGCTCGAACCGACCCCTTGCATGGAGGCCTTGCCCGAGGCTGCAAAGTATTCGGCGCAAAGCACGCAGGTGCCCAAGCTTTATCGGGGAAAATCATCTGCGATGTCGCCATCGTCAGCGCCGGCATCACGGCCGAACTGCTGAGCCGAGCCGGGCTCGACGTGAGCGTGCTCGAGGAGGGCCTGCTGAAGACGAGCAGTGATTTCCATCAGCTCGAGAGCGAGGCGCATCCATCGCTGTATCAGGAGAGCGCTGCGCGCAAGACGGCCGACAAGGACATCAATATCTTGCAGGGCCGCTGCGTCGGCGGCTCGACGACCGTCAACTGGACCCGTTCTTTCGTACGCCCGACGACGCGCTGGCTGATTGGCGGCAGCACTTCGCGCTCGCCGACTATCGACCCGAGGCGCTCCCGCACTGGTTTGAGCAGGCTGAGCGGCGTCTTAGCATCGGGCCCTGGCTGGCGCCGCCGAACGAGAACAACGATCTGCTCAAGCGCGGCGCCATGACGCTCGGTATTTTCGCGGCCACCGTCCAGCGCAACGTCAAGGGCTGCTGGAGCTTGGGCCTGCCTTGTTGCGTGACGGCTTCACCGGGCGGGCAGATCTGCCCGCGGGGCGATGGATCGCCGCTGCTCGACTCCCATGACCGATTTCGTGATGGAGTGAGCGCATCGGGCCGTGCTGGGCATGGCCGAGGTCCAGTTCGCGGCGGGCGCTGGGTCGTGCCGGTGCATGAACACGCGCACGGCTATCGCAGTTGGGCAGACGCGACAGCGGCGATCGGCGCTCTGCCGATGAAGCCCCATCTCACCCGTGTGGTCAGTGCTCACGCGATGGGCGGCTGCGCGCTCGGCGGCGAGGAGCGAATCGGCGTCGCACGGTCCGATGGCCTGCGCTGGCCGCTGGAGAACCTGTCAGTGCACGATGGTTCGCTGTTCCCGACGAGCATCGGCGCGAACCCTCAGCTCTCGAGCTACGGCATCGTCAACCGCCTGGCCAACGCCCTTGCGCAGCGGCTGAGCGGTCGTGCGGTGCAGCTCGCCTGAGCGACGGCTCTGCGATGCTGGCCCGCCTGCAGCGGTTTATGGTTGCTTCGATCGTGCTGGCGGC
>NZ_JACDCU010000597.1 GCF_013817365.1 Methylibium sp.
CTTCGGCACGCTCACCGCCTACGTGCCCGGCCCCGAGGCGGCCGACTACCGCTTCACCAGTGCGCTGCCGGCGCAGATCCTGAAATCGATGGCGCCGCTGGTGGCGCAGGCGATCACGTCGCCGACGCGCTGCGGCGCCGAGGCGGCCGCCGTAGAGCCCGGCGCCGTTGCCGCCGTCATAGCGGCGGCGCACGTGGCGCGCAGCATTGACGGCGCACCATAGCGGGCCCTGCGTCGAGCCGCGTTGGCAGCGCAGGACAGGCCAACCCGACCCGCCGGATTCGACACGCCGCCGCAGCGCTGCGGCGGCGTGTCGCTTCAGAATCGCGCATGAGGGCCCATCAAATCCAGCCAAGGTGGCAGTTCTGGGTCGACCGTGGCGGCGCCTTCACCGACATCGTCGGCCGCGCGCCGGACGGAGCGCTGCACACGCTGAAGCTGCTGAGCGAGAAACCAGAGGTCTATGCCGACGCCGCGGTCGAAGTAGTGATGGCGTTTGCCACATAAGCTTCCTACGACTCTGTCGTTCGCTCACCACCTGAATGCGGGCACACTCCGGCGCCCGGGCGCTCGCGCCGTCGCCAACCGTCTCTCCATATGAACCCAAAGTTTTTCTCCACCATCGCGCTGCTGTCCGGCTTGTTCGCCACTTCTGGCGCCTGGGCCGCGCAGCCGCTGCTGTCACCGGCCGAACTCGAGGCGGTGCGCGCCAACCCGGCCGTCCGCATCCTCGACGTGCGCGACCCCAGGTCCTACGCCGCCAACCACATCCCGGGCGCTATCTCGGCGCCGTACGGCAGCTTCCGCGGGCCTGCCGGCAACCCCGGGGAACTGCCGGAACTGGGCAAGCTGACGACGCTGGTGCAGTCGTTGGGCCTGTCGCCGGCGACGCATGCTGTCATCGTCTCAAGTGGGTCTGACCAGACCGATTTCGGCAGCGCGGCGCGCGTCTACTGGACGCTGAAGGTGCTGGGGCTGAAGGAACTGTCGATCCTCAACGGCGGCATCAAGGCCTGGGACGCAGCGAATTTGCCGCAGAACAGCCTGCCGGCGCGCGTCGCGGCCAGCGATTACAAACCCAAGATCGACGAGAGTTTGGTGGCCACGCGCGACGAGGTCAGGCAGGCCGTGCTGTCGGACTCGGCGCAGCTCGTCGATGCGCGTCCGACCGCTTTCTTCGAAGGCGAGACGCGGCACCAGGCGGCGAAGTATCCCGGCACATTGAAGGGTGCGGTCAACCTCGAGCATTCGCGCTGGTTCGAGCCGGGCAGTGCCAGGATGGTCAGCGGCGACGCCGCCCGATCCCTGGCTGCGAGCCTGCCCACCCGGAGCCAGGGCGACACGGTGAGCTTCTGCAATACCGGCCACTGGGCGGCGACCAACTGGTTTGCGTTGTCCGAGGTGGTGGGCCAGAAGAACGTCCGCCTCTACGCCGGATCGATGGTCGACTTCACCCAGAACGGCGACGGCGAACTCGTCGCCAACGTGCCCGGTCGCGCCCAGCAGCTGCTGATCGACGCCAAGCTGTGGGTCGAGCGGACCTTCAATTGACGCCGGGCGCGTCCGTGAAGCCGCCCCTCGCCGCATCGGAGACGGCAAAGACGGATTCACCAAGTCGCTGGCATCGGCTGCCGCTGGCGATGGCGCTGGTGGCTTTCTTCGTGCTGCTGGTCTGGGTCGTTGCCGTACGGCAGGCAGTGCTGTTCGCGGTCGGCATCGGCATGGGCGCGGCACTGGCCGGTGCGCGCTTCGGCTTCACCACCGGCTGGCGCCAGCTCGTCGAGGACCGCGACCCGCGCGGCACGGTCGGGCAGCTGCTGCTGCTGGGGCTGGCGGCGACGCTGTCGATGCCGCTGCTGGCGAGCTACCCTGAACTGCAGGCTGCGCTGGGGCCACCGAGCGTCAGTCTCGTGCTCGGCGCCTTCGTCTTCGGGCTGGCGATGCAGATCTCCGACGGATGCGGATCGGGCACGCTCTACAAGGCCGGGCTCGGGGTGCCGCTGAACATGGGCATCCTGCCGCTGTTCGCATTGGGCAGTTTTCTCGGATCGGCGCACCTGGACCGCTGGCTCGCGCTCGGCGA
>NZ_JACDCU010000598.1 GCF_013817365.1 Methylibium sp.
ACAACAGGTTCGCATTGATACCGCCCTCAAGCGCGATGCCGGACACGGACGCGCCGGGCCGCAGGCTGCGCTCGATCAACTCGCGCTTGAGCGCCGAACTGTGTTCGCGCCGGCGGCGCTTGGCTTGTGTGGCTTGCTCGGACATGGTGTGCACTGAGGGGCTTGGTGCACACCATCCCGGGCACGCACGATCCAGTTGATCGTGCTCATTCGACCTCGGCCAAGCAATAGGGCCTTGAGACCGCGCTTACGGTGCTGGCGCCAAAGAAGTGCTCGCAGCGGCTCGAACGCCGCGCCATTCGCTGCGCTCGGTGTCACGTCGGCCGCAGGGCCGCCGCTGCTCGTGGGGGTTCGGTCGCCTTCGCTGCGACCGCTGCGCCAGGCGAGCTGGCACATCGGCCGCGACGCTGCGTCGCCCGCGGGAGGTGGCAGCCCGTGCGCCAGTCGTCCCACCGCGCTCCCCCCAGCTGCGCCCCCGTCAAGTGTGAGGGGGACATAAACGGCCGCCTCCCCGCTGCGCGGGTCCCCTCCATTTATTCCACGCTGCCCTCGGCACCCGCGCTCATTCGCGGCGCTCTCGGTGTCGCACGGCGACCGACGAATGCGGGGCAGGACACAGATCGACACCGCAGCTCACGCCGAGGTATCAACAGCCACATCCGGCTCCCTCGGAAATTAGGGCAGTGGGTGGCGAACTCCCGGGTTCACGGGTTCGAAAGGCGATCGACATGCACGGACTGCAAGAGATGCAGCGGGACGACACGGGACGGCGGCGTTCGCGAGCCGTTGCGGTTTACCGCCGGCGAGCATTGCTGTAGATTGTTCAGGCGCTGAAGGAGGCAGGTCCAGGACTCACCGATGACGGCGTGGGCGCCATGAAGAAGGACGTGCTGGTGGCGCAGGCTGCATCGGGATGGCCGGCAAGCGGTGGGTGCCGGAGTCGCTGCGCCAATCCACCGGTTGATGGGTCCGTGCGCGCGGCCTGAACCCGCGCGTACGATCTTGGTCGGAGAAAACATGTGGCTGCTGGTCGCTCGCGAACCCCGGCCGGACGCGCCTTCGTGGCCCGGCCGACGCGTGTTCGCGGCCGTTGATGCGGGTATCTGGCCGCTGCTGTGGGTGCTGGTTTTCCGGCATGCACCCGAGCCGGTCGGACTGGTGGGTCCGTTCGTCGCGGCAATGGCGGTGCTCTGCTTGGTCGGGCGGCTTCACCGCGCCGTCTGGGTCAACCATCGCTACCGGTTCACCACGTGGCGCTGGGGCAAGGGGCTTGGTGCGCTGTTGCTGATGGGTGCGGTGCTGAAGCTCGCAGTTCAGGCTTAGCGCAGCTGCCGCGCACCTTCGTGTGTCGCGTGGGCGGCGGGTCAGTGCGACGCCGATGGACGCACAGCGCTCCACCGCTCGAGGTCAATGCGGCGCCAGGCAACAGCGCGCTTGGCTAGCCGCACGGGCGACGGAAACTTGTCCTCGGCCATCAGCCGGTAGATGGTGGACCGGCCGAGCCCTGTCATGCGCACGACCGCAGACATGCGCACGAACACCGCGGCCTGGGCTTCGGCGGCGGGTTGCTGCGTGTCGGAGTGGGGTTGGCTCATCAGGCGGCTCCTGCTCTGCGTCTGAGGAGAACTCTAGGTGCCGCGGGTGCGCGCAGGCGCGATGACTTTAAGCTCAAAAGTGTCGTCCTGTCCGGCGGCAGCGCCGTGTGCTGGTCGCGCGGCGACTGAGTTTCAGCCGATGCTGTCGAGGCCGCGACAAGCGAGCCAGTAGAGCGCGCCAGAAACGGGTCGCGCGGGCGAACGGCCGAGTGGTGGCGTTGCCGCCAATGCGCAGATCGTCGCCACCCGCCGGCCGTGGGCGTCGCGGCTCAGGCGCATTGCTGCCTGTTCGCCGGCGTCGGTCAGCTCGCGATCGGCTGCAGTTCGGCGCCGTGCGAGGGCAGAGCAAGAAAACGCGCTAGTGCAGTGCGCCGCTCTGTTCTGTACTTATCCAACGATGGCGGCAAGTGCCGTCTTGGCGCGCGTGACCTTGGCCAGGATGTCGGACGCGCGTGCGGTCCAGATGAACGGCTTGGGATCGATG
>NZ_JACDCU010000215.1 GCF_013817365.1 Methylibium sp.
AGCGCCTGCAACTCGTGCATGGCCTTCTTGAGCGAGGTTTTGCTCGGGCGCTCGAAGTCGTAGCGTTCGGTGCCGGCGTCGGGGGTGGGGGCGGAGTTCAAGCGGTACACGGCAAAAAGGGGGCGCTGGCTATCATAGTTGCGCCCTGCGGCCCGAGCGCCGCGCCACTCCCCACACCCTTGCCATGCCTCGCAAACCCGAAGGTTTTGCCTACAGCCGTGCTCAGTTCGAGCAGCTGATCGACGACACCCTGGCCTTCGCCACGCAGCTCGGTGCGAGCGCCAGCGCGGCCGAAGTGAGCGAGGGTGCCGGCCTTTCCGTGTCGGCGCGCAAGGGCGAGGTGGAGACGGTGGAGCGAAACCGAGACAAGTCGCTCGGTGTGACCGTGTATGCCGGCCAGTGCCGCGGCAATGCCAGCACGTCGGACTTCTCGCGCGCCGCGCTCGAGCAGACCGTCCAGGCCGCCTACGACATCGCCCGCTTCACGGCCGAGGATCCGGCCGCCGGCCTGCCCGACGAGCAGGACCTCGCCACGCCGCAGGAGGCGGCGCGCGACCTCAACCTGTATCACCCGTGGGCTATCGATGCCGAAGGCGCGATGCAGGTCGCCTTGCGCTGCGAAGCTGCCGCTTTTGCGACCGACAAGCGCATCACCAATTCGGATGGGTGCGGCGTCTCGGTGCAGCAATCGCATTTCCTGGCCGGCAACTCGCGCGGCTTTCGCGGCGGCTATGCCAGCTCGCGCCATTCGCTCTCCGTCGCGCCGATTGCCGGCAAGGGCAATGGTATGCAGCGCGACGCCTGGTATTCCTCGATGCGCGATCCGGCCGAACTCGCCTCGCCGGAGGCCGTGGGGCGCTACGCCGCCGAGCGCACGCTGTCGCGCCTGAAGTCACGCAAGATCGCCACCTGCGAGGTGCCGGTGTTGTTCGAGTCGACCCTGTCCGCCGGCCTGCTCGGCGCGTATGTGCAGGCCACCAGCGGCGGAGCGCTCTACCGTAAATCGACCTTCCTGGCCGACAGTCTGGGCACGCAGGTCTTTCCGGATCACATCGACGTCGACGAAGACCCGCACCGGCTCAAAGCCAAGGGCAGCGCGCCCTTCGACGACGAGGGCGTACGCACCGCGCCCCGCGCCATCGTCAAGGGCGGCCGGGTCGAGGGGTATTTCCTCTCGACGTACTCCGCTCGCAAGCTCGGCATGCGCACGACCGGCAATGCCGGCGGCTCGCAAAACCTGACGCTCAAGAGCCGCCGTACCGCAGACAGCGACGACCTCGAAGCGATGCTGCGCAAGCTCGGCCGTGGCCTGTTCGTCACCGAGTTGATGGGGCAAGGCGTGAACTACGTGACCGGCGACTATTCGCGCGGCGCGGCGGGCTTCTGGGTCGAGGGCGGGCGCCTGCAGCATCCCGTGCACGAGATCACCATCGCCGGCAACCTGCGCGAGATGCTTGAGCGCATTGCCGCAGTCGGCGCCGATGCGTACACGCTGGGCGGCAAGACAGTCGGCTCGGTACTCATCGAGCGGATGAAGATCGCCGGTCTGTAGCCTCCCACGTCCTCGCTCTCGCTCTCGCGGCCGCCGTTGCGGTAGCCAAGGCACCTGCGGTCCGGGCTTCGGCTCGAGTCACGTTCGGATACGCAGCCCTGTTGGCTTGCGAAGCAACGGGTGTTGCCCGAAGGGGTAAACCCCGTCGGGCAGGGGGGCAGCGCTTCCTAGAATTTTCCTTACTCATCGATTCGCTCCCTGGAGACCTTTCAATGCAACGCCGTTCCTTCGTGCAACGAGCCGGCCTGGCCGGGGTGCTGGCCGCCGGCACCGCACCCGCCATCGTCAACGCGCAGGCCAGCATCCGCTGGCGCATGGCGTCGAGCTTTCCGAAGGCGCTCGACACCATCTTCGGCGCCTCCGAGTTGTTCGCGCGCAAGGTGGGCGAGATGTCGGGCGGCAAGTTCCAGATCACGGTGCATGCGGGCGGCGAGCTGATGCCGGCCTTCGGCGTGGTCGATGGCGTGCAGGCCGGCACCGTGGAGATGGCGCACACCGCGGGCTACTACTTCTTCGGCAAGGACGAAACCTTCGCGCTGGGCTGCGCCATTCCCTTCAGCCTCAATTCGCGCCAGATGAGTGCGTGGATGTACGACGGCAACGGCCTGAAGCTCATGCGCGAGTTCTACGCCCGCTACAACATCATCAACTTTCCCGGCGGCAACACCGGCGCGCAGATGGGCGGCTGGTACCGCAAGCCGCTCAAGACGGTGGCCGACATGAAGGGCCTGAAGTTTCGCGTCGGTGGCTTCGCGGGGCGCGTGTTCGAGCGCATGGGCGCCGTGCCGCAGAACATTCCGGGCGGTGAGATCTACCAGGCGCTCGAGAAGGGCACCATCGATGCGGCCGAATGGGTCGCTCCGGTCGATGACCTCAAGCTCGGCTTCGCCAAGGTCGCGCCCTACTACCACTACCCAGCCTGGTGGGAAGGCGGCCCGCAACTCGACTTCTACATCAACACCAAGGCCTGGGCGGCGCTGACCTCCGATTACAAGGCCATGATCGAGTCGGCGGCCTCGCATGCTCACGTGGACATGCAGGCGCGTTACGACGCCCGCAACCCGGCCGCGCTCAAGCAGCTGGTGCAGCAGGGCGCGAAGATGGTCGCCATACCGAAGCCGATCATCGACCTCGGCTTCAAGGAATCGATGGCCCTGTATTCCGAGATCGGTGCCAAGAACCCGAGCTGGAAGAAGATCTACGCCGATCTCGACGCCTTCCGCCGCGAGCAGAACCTGTGGTTCCGCTTCACGGAAGCGCGCTTCGACAGTTACATGCAGGCGGCCAAGCTCTGAACGCGGCGCATCGGCATACTGCGCGCACTCTCAACCCCACGCAGGACCCCGATGCAATCGCTCTTGAACGCGCTTTACCACCCGCGAGCCGGGTTCTTCATCCTCCGCTGGTCGGTGGCAGGGCTGATGCTGTTTCACGGCGTCGCCAAGCTGATGAAGGGCGTGAGCGGCATTGAGGGCATGGTCACCTCGGCAGGGCTGCCGGGTTTTGTGGCTTACGGCGTGTTCATCGGCGAACTGCTGGCGCCGCTGCTGGTACTCATCGGCGTGCTCGTCGGTCCCGCGGCGCTGGTGATGGCGATCAACATGGTGTTCGCCATCGCGCTCGCGCACACGGGCGAACTGCTTGCGCTCGGCAAGTCGGGCGGCTGGGCGCTCGAACTGCAGGGCCTGTTCCTGTTCGGCTCGCTGGCCATCGCCCTGATGGCGGCGCCGAGAACGCGCTAGGCGCCGCCGCCTCAGCGCGGCTGCGCGTCGCGCTTCATCGATTCTTCGAGCGCTTTCATCGGCTCGTCCGCTTCTTCGCCCGCGTCGGCGGGCTCGGAAGCGGCGTCGTCAGATGGGATCACCGGCGGCTCCAGCACCGGCGCAGGCGCCTCGAAGGGCGTCGGCATCGACATCTCGCGCAGCGCCTTGTCGGCGTCGATGATCGGCCCCTTCTCGATGCCGCCTGACACGAGGGCTGGGTTCATGACCACCACCGTGACCATGATCAACTGCAGCACGATGAAGGCGATCGATCCCTTGTAGATCTGTGCCGTGGTCACGGCCGAAATGCGCCGGCCGGTCACGCGGTCGTCGTAGTCGGCGCGGGGCGCGACGCTGCGCAGATAGAACAGCGCGAAGCCGAAAGGCGGCGTGAGAAAAGAGGTCTGCAGGTTCATGGCGAGGATCACGCCGAACCACACCAGGTCGATGCCCATCTTGTCGGCTACCGGCGCGAGGATGGGGATGACGATGAAGGTGATCTCGAAAAAATCGAGAAACATGCCCAGCACGAACACCAGCAGGTTCACGACGATCAGAAAGCCCAGCACGCCGCCCGGCAGTTCGGCGAACAGCTGCTCGATCCACAGATGGCCGTCTGCCGCGTTGAAGGTGAAGCTGAAGACGGTGGAGCCGATCAGGATGAACAGCACGAAGCACGACAGCCGCGCGGTGCTGTCCAGCGCCTGGCGCAGCAGCCGCCCGCCGAGCCGGCGCCGGGCCAGAGCCATGGCCAGCGCACCGACCGCGCCCATCGCGCCGCCTTCGGTGGGCGTGGCCACGCCGAGGAAGATGGTGCCCAGCACCAGGAAGATCAGGATCAGCGGCGGAATCAGTACGAAGGTCACGCGCTCGGCCAGGCGCGACAGCAGGCCCACGCCGAGCAGCTTGTTGACCAGCGCCAGGCTGAAGGCCAGCACGGTGCTCAAGGTCAGTGAAAGGATGAAGACCTCGTCGCCCGGCGCCGGAGTGCCGCGTTCCAACCACGGATTGATCACCGACTCGTGCACCTGCGCCCACCCGAAGCCGGCGGCCGAGCACAGCGCCAGCAGCACCAGCAGCGAGCGGTGCCCGCTCGCGCCGCCCGCCTCGACATAGATGCGCGCCTGCAGCGGCAGGGCCGGCACCCAGGCCGGTTTCACCAGCGCCACGACGACGATGAACAGCAGGTACACCCCGACCAGCATGAGACCTGGCAACAGCGCGCCGGCGTACATGTCGCCGACCGAGCGGCCGAGCTGGTCGGCCAGCACGATCAACACCAGTGAAGGAGGCAAGGCCTGCGCCAAGGTGCCGGAGGCAGTGATCACGCCCGTGGCGATGCTGCGGTTGTAGCCGTTGCGCAGCATGATCGGCAGTGAGATCAGGCCCATCGAGATCACCGCGGCGGCGACGACGCCGGTGGTCGCGGCGAGCAGCGCGCCGACCAGCACGACCGCGATGGCCAGGCCCCCGCGCACCGGGCCGAACACCTGGCCCACCGTCTCGAGCAGGTCCTCGGCCATGCCGGAGCGCTCGAGCACGATGCCCATCAGGGTGAAGAAGGGAATCGACAGCAGTGTCTCGTTCTGCATGATCCCGAAGACGCGCAGCGGCAGCGCCTGGAAGAGGTTCGGCGGGAACAGATCCAGTGCCATGCCGATGCCGCCGAACAGCAGGCCCGTGGCGGCCAGTCCGAAGGCCACCGGAATGCCGGTGAGCAGCAGCACCAGCAGCCCCGCGAACATCAGCGGCACGAAATTCTGGGTGACGAGGGCGCTCATCCTTTGCGCTCGCGTCGCGGTGATCCGACCGGCGCTTCTGCGACGGCGGCGAGTTCCTCGGCCAGCCGTTGGGCGTCGGACTTTTCCGATTCCGTACTGAACGGCTCCGGCAGTGCACCGCGCAGGAAGGCGATGCGCTTGATCAGCTCGGACACCGCCTGCAGCAGCAGCAGCGCGAAGCCCGCCGGTATGAGCAGCAGCACCGGCCAGCGGATCAGCCCACCGGCGTTGCCCGACACCTCGCCGGAAACCCATGCACGCATGAAGAGCGGCCAGCTCAGGTCGATCATCAGTACCGCGAGCGGCATCAACACCAGCACCAGCCCCAGGCTGTCGATGACGGCGTTGCTGCGCGCGGACAGGCGCGACGACACGAAATCGATGCGCACGTGCGCATTGCGCAGCAGCGTGTAGCCGGCGCCGAGCATGAACACACCGGCGAACAGGTACCACTGAATCTCGAGGAAGGCGTTCGAGCTGATGTTGAACGCCTTGCGGATGACGGCGTTGCCCGCGCTGATGAGCACGGCCGCGAGCACCAGCCACAGGATCAGTTTGCCGACCCGTTCGTTGAGTGCGTCGATCAGTCTCGACAGGTGCAGCAGGGCTTGCATGATGAGCGGGCGGTTCTCCGCGGGCGGGGCGATGTGCGGCCGCCGGGTTCTAGGTGCGGCGCTCGGCCGACTGGCTCAGTAGGTGCCCGGCAGCAGGATGCCGCGATCGACCTTGCGGATGTCGGTGTGGCCGGTGAAAGCCATGGTCAGCGCCAGCTCGTTGGCGATCAGCTCCAGCATCTTGGTGACGCCCGCCTCGCCCATCGCGCCCAGGCCGTAGAGGAAGGCGCGGCCGATCATCGTGCCCTTCGCACCGAGCGCGATGGCCTTGAGCACGTCCTGGCCCGAGCGGATGCCGCCGTCCATCCAGACCTCGATGTCCTTGCCCACCGCTTCGGCGATGCCCGGCAGTGCAGCGATCGAGGACATGGCGCCGTCGAGCTGGCGTCCGCCGTGGTTGGAGACGATCAGCGCGTCGGCGCCGCTGTCGCGCGCAAGCCGCGCGTCCTCTGCGTCGAGGATGCCCTTGAGGATCAGCTTGCCGCCCCAGCGCTTCTTGATCCACTCCACGTCCCCCCAGTTCAGGCCGGGATCGAACTGTTGAGCGGTCCAGGCCGAGAGCGAACTCATGTTCTCGACGCCCTTCACATGACCCACGATGTTGCCGAACTCGCGGCGTTTCGTGCCGAGCATGCCGAGGCACCAGCGCGGCTTGGTGGCGAGGTTGAGCAGGTTGACGAGGGTCGGCTTGGGCGGCGCGGTCAGGCCGTTCTTGATGTCCTTGTGGCGCTGGCCGAGGATCTGCAGATCGAGCGTGAGCACCAGCGCCGAACAGCGCGCTGCGCGGGCACGCTCGATCAGGCTTTCGATGAAGGCGCGGTCGCGCATCACGTAGAGCTGGAACCAGAACGGGCGCGTCGTGGCGGCGGCCACGTCTTCCAGCGAGCAGATGCTCATGGTCGACAGCG
>NZ_JACDCU010000599.1 GCF_013817365.1 Methylibium sp.
CGCCCATAAGGGGCGAGAAGCGAGCCTGTGGCCCGCTGCGCGGCCCGAAACGCGTCAGAGCGCGTGCGAACCTGCATCCATTTCGCGCCAAACCAGCGAAAGCGGCTCCAAATGGCGCGTCTCGTGCGATGTCACTACTGGACGACCGAATACAGCAGCTTATTCAGCGTTGCCCTAGATCAAGTGCGCCGAGCGTTGATGCCTTGACGGTGGCAATTAACCCGCGCCTTCCAACTAGCGTCGCAATGCTCTTGAGCTTCTTCATTCGCTTCTGAGCTTCAGGTTTGGCATCCTTTCCGAGTAAGTCAATTTTGGAGACAATGGCCACAAGCGGATCACTTGCGTAATCCACAGCCCACGCATTGAAATAAATGCAGCGAAACTGTTTCGCCTCCAACTGGGCTTGCAACATCCTCACGAGGGTGGTCTTGCCGGTACCCCACGGCGAATCCAGTGCCAGTACCATTGGGCCTTCGATTTTTTCGATCACAGCTTCGAGAAACTCGACCAGCGGCTTTCGGTCAAGTGCGTCTTGAGCGAACGGATTCTTCGAGTCAATAGGTTCGCTGTCGGTGCGGAACTTCATTTCGGTGAGAGTGCTTAAAAAACGCTGTAGTTTTTTTCCGAGCCGCCCTCAACCCAACAGTTGATTCATCATTTGCGTGCGTGCCCTACCACTTCAGCAGCCTATGGGTCACGATTGAATTTGGATTCGCAGTTTCGTCTGCATTTCAGACACCGCGGGGACGTCTAAGAAGCAGTGCCCTCAAACTGCGGCGCGCCGCAGCGCCGCCGTCGCACCGGCCAGCCGTTCGATGCGGCCCCAGTCGCGCGTGGCGATGGCCTCCGGTGGCATCGGCCACGAGCCGCCGACGCAGGCAACGTTGGCCAGCCGCAGGTAAGCGGTGGCACTGTCGGAGCTGATACCGCCGGTGGGGCAAAAGCGCACGTCGGGGAACACGCTCGCAAAGCCCTTGAGCGTGGCGACGCCGCCGCTCGATTCGGCCGGAAAGAATTTGAGCCGCGTGAAGCCGGCCTCACGCGCTCGCATGACCTCGCTGGCCGTCGCGGTGCCGGGGAGCAACGGCACCTTTTGTGCCTTGGCGAAGGCAGCCAAGCTGTCGGTCAGGCCCGGCGAGACGACGAATTGCGCGCCGGCCTCTACGGCCGCGTCGTACTGCTGCGAGCCGAGCACCGTGCCAGCACCAACGATGGCGCCTTCGACGGTGCACATCGCGCGAATGGCGTCCAGCGCAGCGGGTGTGCGCAAGGTGACCTCGAGAACGCGCAGGCCGCCGCGCACCAGGGCGCGGGCGAGCGGCTCGGCGTCTTCGGGCCGTTCGATCACGATGACCGGGATCACCGGGCCGGCGTCGAGGATGTCGTCGAGGGTCATGCAGCTTGTCCTTGGGAGTCAAGCCCAGCTTACCGCGCCCTCTTCGGCCACGGCCGCCGAGTGGCGGTGGCTGGCGAAGAGCTCGCGGCCGTAGCCGTACTCGCTGATGCCGGGCTGCGCAAACGCCTGCTCGCGCCGCGCCCACTCGGTGGCATCGACCAGCGCTTCCAGCACGCCGGCCTCGCCGTCCAGCCGCACCATGTCGCCGTCGCGCAGTTTGCCGAGCGGACCGCCCGCCATGGCTTCGGGGGACACATGGATGGCGGCCGGCACCTTGCCCGACGCGCCCGACATGCGCCCGTCCGTGAGGAGCGCCACCTTGTGCCCCTGATCCTGCAGCACGGCCAGGCTGGGCGTGAGCATGTGCAGCTCGGGCATGCCGTTGGCGCGCGGCCCCTGGAAGCGCACGACCACGATCACGTCGCGCGCCAGCTCACCGGCCTTGAAGGCGGCCAGCATCGGCAACTGGCCGTCGAACACACGCACGGGCGCCGTGACGATGCGGTGCTCGGGCTTCACGGCCGAGGCCTTGAAGATCGCGCGGCCCAGGTTGCCCTGCAGCAGCCGCACGCCGGCGTGTGCGTCGAAAGGATCCGCCGCACTGCGCAGCACGCCGGCATCGCCCGACGCGGCCGGCGCGGCGCGCCATCCCAAGCGCACACCGTCGTCCGCCAGCCAGGGC
>NZ_JACDCU010000216.1 GCF_013817365.1 Methylibium sp.
CGGCTATGGCCCCCGAGCCCGTCCTGCTTTTAGCGGCGGGCCTTGGCGGTGGCCGCTTGCGAAGCCTTGACCGCGCTGGTGTTGATCGCCTGGAAGTTGGCTTCCGCCACGTCTTGCGCTTGCTTGGCGGCCTTGTGCACGCCCTCGAGCGCGTTGTTGGCAGCGGCTACAGCCGACTTCACCAGGGCGACGGCGTTCTCGCTGCCGGCCGGAGCGTTCTTGACCGCGGAGTCGACCACGGCCATGAAGCCCTTTTGCGCTTCGGCCATCTTGCCTTCGGCGATCTTGTTCACTTCGGCGCTGGTGCCCGAAGCGATGTCGTACAGGTGGCGGCTGTAGGCAGCGGCCTTCTCGGCGGCCGGCTGCAGCAGGCTGGCTTGCAGGGCCATGAGTTCTTGCGCGTCCTTCACCGATAGCGCGGCGCGGGTGTGGTCGGCGGCTTCGGCCATGCCGGCCTTAGCGACCTGGAGGTTCAGCGCGACGAGTTGCTCCATGCCCTCGAAGGCCTTGGAGGTCAGACCGAACAGGGTCTCGACATTGACTTTGTGGGCGGTCATCAATTGTTCAGTGGTCAG
Source organism: Methylibium sp. (assembly GCF_013817365.1). Lineage (GTDB taxonomy): Bacteria > Pseudomonadota > Gammaproteobacteria > Burkholderiales > Burkholderiaceae_C > Methylibium. The sequence goes on from NZ_JACDCU010000216.1 coordinate 576, forward strand.
CATTTTTCGGTCTCCATTGGGTTGCGGGCAGTTGCAGCAAAAACCGATTGGTGCAGTGCAACATAGGGGCTAGTGTACGCAGGGTTTCCCCGAACGCAAGTGTTTGTTGCTGCGCCGCACCATTTTAGGGGGCTTTGCCTGAGAAAGTTTTTCATCGGGACAGGCAAGGCGCCCCGGCGCGGCATGCCCACACAATGCCCGAGCCATGATGCAGGCGTATTACAGCGATCATTTCGTCTTGCCGTTGCCTGACGGACACCGTTTTCCAATGGCGAAATACGCCCTGCTGCGCGAGCGTATCGCCGCCGAATTGCCGGCGGTGCAGCTGGTCGAGGCGCCGGCCGCAACTGATGGAGAGCTCGCGCTGGCGCACGAGCCGGCCTATATAGAGGCCGTGACGCGCGGCCTGCTTTCGCCGACACAGCAGCGCGAGATGGGCTTTCCCTGGAGTGAGCGCATGGTCGAGCGGTCCCGGCGCTCGGTCGGCGCGACCATCGCGGCGGCGCGAGCGGCACTGAAACAAGGTGTGGCTGCCAACCTGGCCGGCGGCACCCACCACGCGCAGGCAGGGCGCGGCGGCGGGTACTGCGTGTTCAACGACATGGCCGTGGCCGCCCGGCTGATGCAGGCCGAATGGCACCGCACGCCGTTGACGATGCCGCGTTCTCTGCTGCGCGTGGCCGTGATCGATCTGGACGTGCACCAGGGCAACGGCACCGCCGCGATCTTTCGCGACGACCCGAGCGTTTTCACGCTCTCGTTGCACGGCGCCAAGAACTTCCCGTTTCGCAAGGAGCCCGGCGACCTCGACGTCGAACTGCCCGACGGCTGCCAGGACGATGAATACCTGCAGGCCCTCGATGCCTCGCTCACCACGCTGTGGGCCCGCCACGTCGATCAACTGCCGGGCTTGGTGTTTTATCTGGCCGGCGCCGACCCGCACGAGGGCGACCGCCTCGGGCGGCTGAAGCTCAGCGCCGCCGGGCTCGCAGAGCGCGACCGGCGCGTCTTCACCGCCTGCGAGCAGCGGGGGATACCGGTCGCATTGACGATGGGCGGCGGCTACGGGCGCGTCATCGACGACACGGTGGCCGTGCAGCTCGCCACCTATCGCGCGGCCCTGCACTGCGCTCACGCGTGGCGCGGGCGCTCGGACGAGGGCTCTCATAATCAGCGGCCATGATCCTGCCTGCTGCCCGCTCGACGATGCATTCTTCGCCCTCGAATCCGGCCCCTGCAAGCACCGCCGCAGTCGATGCGGCGATCGCTTCCCGCCGCTCGGTGCGCGCCTTCCTTCCGACGCCGATCCCGCGCGCCACCATCGAAGACATCCTGCAGGTCGCCGCGCGCGCTCCGTCGGGCACCAACACCCAGCCGTGGAAGGTGAGGGTGCTCACCGGCGCCTCGCTGGCACGCCTGAGTGCGGCGCTGCTCGCGGTCCACGACGACCCGGCGCAACTCGCCGAACAGCGCGAGGAGTACGCCTATTACCCCCGCCAGTGGGCGTCGCCCTACATCGACCGGCGCCGCAAGATCGGCTGGGATCTCTACAGCCTGCTCGGCATCGCCAAGACCGACAAGGCCGGCATGCATGTGCAGTTCGGCCGCAATTACGTCTTCTTCGATGCGCCGGTCGGCCTGATCTTCACCATCGATCGCCTCCTGGAGCAAGGCAGTTGGCTCGACTACGGCATGTTCTTGCAAAACATCATGGTGGCCGCGCGCGGCCGGGGCCTCGACACCTGTCCGCAGGCCGCCTTCACGCCGTTTCACAAGGTGATCGAGCGGGAATTGCAGCTGCCCGAAACGGAGATGCTGGTGTGCGGCATGTCGCTCGGCCATGCGGACCCCGACGCCGTGGCGAACAGGCTCGTCACCGAGCGCGAGCCCGTCGCCGGCTTCGCGCGTTTCATCGACTGACCCGGTTTGGCGACCGCCAGCCTGCCCACTTTCGATGCTGCCGCCACGCGCGCGCTGCTGCCCGCAGCGGCGCGCGTCGAGGCGGTGATCCGGGCCATGCGTGCGCGCCGTGCAGGCTCGCTGAACGCACCCGAGCGTCTGGCGTTGCCGCTGCCTGCTGAAGGCAGCTATCTCGTCATGCCGGCTGCCGATGCCGAGCTCGCCATCACTAAGCTCGTGACGGTCCATCCGCACAACTCCGGATGCGGCCTGCCGACGATCCAGGGGCTCGTCCTGGTCACCGACGCTGGGAACGGCCAGCCGCTCATGCTGCTCGATGGCCCGACGCTGACCGCGCGCCGCACGGCGGCCGTCACGGCGCTGGGCCTGCGCGTGCTGTCGCGTCAGCCGCTGCGCTCGGTCGCCCTCGTCGGCACCGGCGCACAGGCACTTGAGCATGCACGGCTGCTGGCGGAGCTCGGTGAACTCGAACGCGTGGAGGTCGTCGGCCGCGATCAAGCTCGGGCGGCTGCGTTCGTCGATGCGGTCGCGCTGTCCTGCCCTGGCGTACGGCTGCGAGCGGCGGTGTCGATCGATGAAGCCCTCGGCAGAGTCGATGCTGTCGTCACGCTGACCACGGCGACCCGTCCGGTACTGCCCGACGGCTTGCACGACAAATTACTCGTCGTCGGCGTCGGTGCGTTCCGGCCCGACATGGCAGAGCTGCCACCCTCGCTGCTGCGCTCGCGCTCGGTGGTGGTCGACGCGCTGCCCGGAGCCCGGCACGAAGCCGGTGATCTGATTCAAGCCGGTATTGACTGGGGGAGCGTCACCGAGCTGGTCGATCACCTCGACGTTTCGGGGGCGCCGGGACCGGCTCCCGTGTTCAAGACCGTGGGCCAGGCGGCCTGGGATCTGGCCGCAGCGCATGCTGCGGTGAACCAAGCCTGATCCGGCGGCTATTTCTGATTTCAATCAACAGGACGAAAGACATGAACAAGGTTCTCGTGGCCCGCAAGGCTTTTCCCGACATCGTCGAGCGTCTGCGCGCGCATTTCGAGGTCGAGGACAACCCGGACGATGCGGTCTGGACGAGGCCGCAACTGATCGAGCGGCTCCAAGACAAGGCGGGCGCCTTCACCACCGGCAGCGAGCGCATCGATGCCGAGGTGCTGGTGGCCTGCCCGGCGCTCAAGGCCGTGTGCAACATGGCGGTCGGCTACAACAACATCGATGTGGCGGCGTGCACGGCGCGCGGCATCGTCGTCACCAACACACCCGACGTGCTGACCGAGACCACCGCGGACTTCGGCTTCGCGCTCATGATGGCCGCGGCGCGCCGCATTGCCGAGTCGGAGCGCTACCTGCGCAGCGGCGCTTGGAGCAAGTGGCACTACGACCAGTTCGCCAGCCCCGATGTGCACGGCACCACGCTGGGCATCCTGGGCATGGGCCGCATCGGGCAGGCCATTGCCCGGCGCGGCGCGCTGGGCTTCGGCATGCAGGTGATCTACCACAACCGCTCGCGGCTGGCGCCGCAGACCGAGGCCGAGGTGAAGGCGCGCTACGTCGACAAGGCGACGCTGCTAGGCGAGGCGGACCACCTGGTGCTGGTCGTGCCTTATTCGCCGGCTTCACACCATGCGATCGGCGCCGCCGAGCTGGCCTCGATGAAGCCGAGCGCCACCCTCACCAACATCGCCCGCGGCGGCGTGGTGGACGACGCCGCACTCGCCGAGGCGCTGAAGGCCGGCCGCATCGCCGCTGCAGGGCTCGACGTGTTCGAGGGCGAGCCCAAGGTGCATGCCGGTCTGCTGGACGTGCCCAACATCGTGCTCACGCCGCACATCGCGAGTTCTTCCATCACGACGCGGCGCGCGATGGCCAGCCTGGCAGTCGACAACCTGATCGCAGCACTCGGGCAGGGCCCGCAGGCGGGCGCTCCTCCGACGCCAGTGAATCCCGAGGTGTTGAGGACCCGTTGATGCGCTGAAGCGCGATTGCCGCCTCATGATCCGACGCGAGCGGTGAGCGGAGCGGCCGGGGCCGCGAACGCCTGCGACACTGGGGTCACGATGCGTGGTCCCTTTGCTTTCCCGCGACTGGTGACCGCGCTGCTGCTCGTGCTGGCAGCCGCCGTCGGCGCTTCGGCGGCGACGGTGCAGGTCGGCTCCAAGCGCTTCACCGAGTCCTACCTGCTGGGCGCGATCGTCACCGAGACGCTGGCTCGCGCCGGCGTGCCGGCCGAGCATCGGCCCGGATTGGGCAACACCGCGGTGCTCGAACAGGCGCTCTCCAGCGGCAGCATCGATGTCTATCCGGAATACACCGGCACCATCGTCCGTGAGCTGCTCAAGCGCGAGGGCGATCCTTCGCTGGACCAGCTCAACGACTGGCTCGCGCCACGCGGCCTGAAGGCCGCCGTGCCGCTGGGCTTCAGCAACAGCTACGCCTTGGCGCTGCGCGAGGCCGACGCAGCGCGCCTCGGCCTTGAAACGATCTCCGACCTGAAGCGCCCGGCCGCGAAGGGCCTGCGCCTGGGCCTCTCGCACGAGTTCCTCGGCCGAACCGACGGTTGGCCGGCGCTGCGCCGTGCCTACGGCCTGCCGTTCGCGTCGCCGGCCGGTCTGGATCACGGCCTGGCCTACACCGCCCTGGCCGAGGGCCAGGTCGATGTGATCGACATCTACTCGACCGACGCCCGGCTGGTCGGCGGCGCCTTGCGCGTGCTGCGCGACGATCGCCGCTTCTTTCCCTCCTACGAGGCGGTGCTGCTGATGCGCGCCGGCCTCGACGCCGCAGCGCTGCAGACGCTGACCGGGCGCATCGACGCGCCGCGCATGATCGCGCTCAATGCGGCGGTCGAACTCGACCGCCGGCCCTATGCCGAGGTGGCACGCGAGTTCGTCGCCGGCCTGCCTGCGCCCGGCGAGGCTGCGCCACCGAAGCCAGGCGAGGCTGATGCACCACCGCCGGTCGCCGATGCCGCGCAGCGCACGCCTTCGCGGCAGAGTACCGGCGCGCGTTTCTGGCAGCGGCTTTGGGCGCCCGATTTCTGGCGCCTCACCGGCCAGCACCTGACGCTCGTGTTCGGCTCACTGGCGCTGGCCGCGGCGATCGGCGTGCCGCTGGGTGTGCTGGCCTGGCGGCGACCGGCGCTGGCGCAGACCGTGCTCGGCGTGGTGGGCGTGATCCAGACCATTCCGTCCCTCGCGATGCTGGCGTTCCTGATCGTGCTGGTCGGCGGCATCGGCTTCGTGCCGGCGCTGCTCGCGCTCTTTCTGTACGCGTTGCTGCCGATCGTGCGCAACACGCATGCGGGCCTGCTCGGCGTGGGCGCCGGGCTGTCGTCGGCTGCGAAGGCGCTCGGCCTGACGCGCCGGCAGCGCCTGCGCCACGTCGAGCTGCCGCGCGCCATGCCTACTTTGCTGGCGGGTGTGCAGACCGCCGCGACGATCAATGTCGGCACCGCGACGATGGCCGCGTTCATCGGCGCCGGGGGCTACGGCGAGCGCATCGTCGCCGGCCTGGCGCTCAACGACACGGCGGTGCTCCTGTCCGGCGCGGTGCCCGCTGCGGTGCTGGCGGTGCTGATGCAGGGGGCGTTCGAGGCGGCGCTGCGCTTGCGCCACCGCCGCTGAAGCCGCTGCGACAATCCCGGCGATGGATTGGATGCTCCCCGCGCTGCTGGCCCTTGCCGCGCTGAATCTGCTGTTTGTTGCCTGGCTCGCGCTGCGTCGCGGCGAGGTGCGGGCGCGGCAACGCTTCGAGGAGACGATGCAGGCAGCCCTGCGGGACGCCAGCGAACGGCTCGCCCGCGAGTTGCGCGATGAACTCGGCCGCGGTACCCGGTCGCAGCGAGACGAGGTGGCGCGCAGCGGCGACATGCTGCGCAGCGAAATCGACCGCAGTTCGGCGGCGACCCGTACCGAGCTCGGCGTGACGCTGGCCACATTTCAGCAGACGCTGTTCGCCCAGCAAGGCGATGTGGCGCGAACGCAGAACGAGCAGATTGACAGTTTTCGCACCCAGCTCGCGGCTACCCAGCAGATGCTGGCCGACACGCTGCGTGCGACCACGATCGCACTGGGCACGCAGGCTCAGGGCGCGCGCGAGGCGCAGGACGCCGGGCTGGGGCGCA
>NZ_JACDCU010000600.1 GCF_013817365.1 Methylibium sp.
CACGGCAGCATGCAAGCCTACTGGGCCGCCAAGCGCCGCTTGTTCTCCTGGCCCGGACTGGCCGCAGCGGTGGTCAACCTCGACGACGAGCACGGCGCGGCGCTGGCCGGCGAGCTGGAGGGCGGGACGCTCGACCTCTGGACGTACTCCGCTCACGCCGGCGCCGCGCGGCTGCACGCGAGCGACATCGATCACGCGAGCGACGGGCTCGCCTTCACCCTGCACGAGGCCGGCGAAGCAGTGGCCGTGCGCAGCACACTGATCGGCGACTACAACGTCGCCAATTTGCTGGCGGTGATCGGCGGGCTGCGCGCGCTCGGCATTTCGCTGAACGAGGCGGCCTCCGTCGTTGCGGAACTCACGCCCGTGCCGGGCCGGCTGCAGCGCGTCGTCGTGGCGCTCCGGGCCCCGGACGCGGCGATCGCCGACGGTGCGTGGAGCGAGTGCCTGCCCGAGGTGGTCGTCGATTACGCCCACACGCCCGACGCGCTGGAGAAAGCGCTGACCGCGCTGCGCCCGCTCGCGCAGGTGCGCGGCGGTCGCCTGCTGTGCGTGTTCGGCTGCGGCGGCAACCGAGATGCGAGCAAGCGGGCGCCGATGGGCACTGTTGCCGAGCGGCTGGCCGATGCGGTGGTGCTGACCAGCGACAACCCGCGCTTCGAGGCGCCCGCGCCCATCCTGGCGCAGATCGCGGCGGGACTGCAGCGGCCGGCGGCGGCCAGCGTGATCGAGGACCGTCGCTCGGCCATTGCCCAGGCCATCGCCGGGGCCGCGCCGCGCGACCTGGTGCTCATCGCCGGCAAGGGCCACGAGGACTATCAGGAGACGGGCGGCGTGAGGCAGCCGTTTTCCGATGTCGCCGAGGCCGAACTGGCACTCTTGCGCAGGAGCCGCTCATGAGCCCGACGTCGCCGCCCGTGATGATGGATCTGGCCTTGGCGCATGCGCTGCTGCCCGGCTCGAAATTGATCGGCGATCAGCCGGCCACACCGATTGCCCGCGTGCACAGCGACACCCGCACGCTGCGGACCGGCGATCTGTTCGTGGCGCTGCGCGGCGAGCGCTTCGACGCGCACGACTTCCTGCCGCAGGCGCGCGCCGCGGGCGCGGTCGCGGCGCTGGCCGAGCACGGCTTGGCCGAGGCCGGCGTGCTCGGGCTGCTCGTGCCCGACACGCGCGCTGCGCTCGGCTTGCTGGCGCAAAACTGGCGCGCCCGCATGAACCTGCCGCTGATTGCGGTGGCCGGCAGCAACGGCAAGACCACGGTCACACAAATGATCGCGAGCATCCTGCGTGCGTGGCTGGGCGAGGGCGCCTTCTCCACCGAAGGCAACTTCAACAACGACATCGGCGTGCCGCTCACCCTGCTGCGGCTGCGCCAGCAAAGCGGCGAAGGCGGCACCTGGCACCGCGCGGGCGTGGTCGAGCTCGGCATGAACCATCCGGGCGAGATCGCCCTGCTGGCCGGCTTCACCGCGCCGACGATCGCGCTGGTCAACAACGCGCAGCGCGAGCACCTGGAGTTCATGGCCACGGTGGAGGCGGTGGCGCGCGAGAACGGCGCGGCCCTCTCTGCGCTGGGTGCCACCGGGACGGCGGTGTTCCCGGCCGACGATGCGCACGCGCCGGTGTGGCAGGAGCTCGCAGGCAGCCGCCCGACGCTCACCTTCGCGCTCGAAGGCGAGGCCGATCTGACGGCCGAGGCCGTGTGGAGCGGCGACCACTGGGCGGCCGTGCTGCACACCCCGGCCGGCGCCACGGCCATCCGGCTGCATGTGGCCGGCTGGCACAACGTCAAGAACGCGCTGGCAGCGGCTGCGTGTGCGCTCGCGGCGGGCTGTCCGCTGGAGGCGGTCGGGCGCGGCCTGGAGGCCTTCGTACCGGTCAAGGGCCGCTCGCAGGTCGGCACGCTCAGGCTGCAGGGCCGCGAGGTCACGCTGATCGACGACAGCTACAACGCCAATCCCGATTCGGTTCGCGCCGCCATCGACGTGCTCGCCACCTTGCCGGCGCCGCGTTGGCTGCTGCTCGGCGACATGGGTGAAGTGGGCGAACGCGGGCCGCAGTTCCACGCCGA
>NZ_JACDCU010000217.1 GCF_013817365.1 Methylibium sp.
GGCCACGTAAGAGCGCATGTCGGCGTTGTCGTCGACCACCAGCACGCAGGTCGCCGCCGCGGCAGGGGGCAGCTCCAGATCGAGCTGGGCACCGGCGACGGCCGCAGCACTGCCCGCCAGGCGCTCCAGTTCGTCGAGTCCGGCGTGTACCGAGCCGTGCCAGGGCCGCACGTTGTCGTCGCCCGGCACCGTTCCGAATTCGTCGTCGGCGCTGGCGAGCGGCAGCACAACGGTGAAGACGCTGCCCTCGCCGGGCTCGCTGGCCACGTCGATGGCGCCATCGTGCAGTTGCACCAACTCCCGGACCAGCGCCAGGCCGATGCCCGAGCCTTCGTCGGTGCGGCCGCGCGCGCCCTCCACGCGGTAGAAGCGGTCGAAGATGCGCGGCAAATGCAAAGGCGCGATGCCGCAGCCTGTGTCGCGCACCTGGAGCACCACGCAGTCGTCCTGCTGCTGCAACCGGACCTCGATCTCGCCGCGCTCGGTGTACTTGTAGGCGTTGGAGAGGAAACTGACGATGATCTTTTCCCACATCGGGCGGTCCACCCAGGCCGCGCGTGGCTGGGGCGGGCAATCGATCATCAGGCGAAGGCCGGCCTCTTCGATCGCCGAGCGGAACATTGCGGCGATCTCGGTGGTCGCCGCAGCCAGGTCGGTCGGCTCCAGGCGCGGCTGCATGCGGCCGGCCTCGATGCGGGAAAAGTCGAGCAGGCGGTCGATGAGTTCGCGCAAGCGCAGCGCATTGCGGTGGGCCATGCGCAGCGTGTCCATTTCGCTGCCATCGGCCCGGCCCTGCAGCAGCAGCTCGAGCGGCCCGACCATCAGCGCGAGCGGCGTGCGCAACTCGTGCGAGATGTCGGAGAAGAAGTCTGTCTTGGCACGGTCGAGCTCGGCCAGGGCCGCCACGCGCTGGCGCTCGATCTGGTGCGCCTGCGCATTGGTGAGTGCTGCGCCGAGGTGGCTGGCGATGGCCGCGATGAAGCTGCGGTAGCCGACGTCATCGGTGCGCGTGGGGTTCAGCCCCGCCACCAGCAGCGCGGCCGGCAGCACCTGCTGGCCGGTGCGCACCGGGATTACCACCGCACGCGGGCCGCTCGCCGTTGCGCCGCCCGCCGGCAGTTCGAGGCTTTGCGCTTCGCCGCTTTCCAGCACTCGCTGCACCGACCGCGCGAGCGGGTCGTCGGCGCCGGGCACCAGCCGAACGGTGCCGCCACAGCCGGCGGGCAACGAGCCGCTGGAAGCCAGCAGGTTGGCCCGCACCCCGCTCGCGTCCAGGCCGTAGATCAGGCTGAACGGAAGATCGTTGGGGTTGCGCGCCAGCACCTCGGCGGCGGCACGGCAAACCGCGGCGCCCTCGCCCAGGCCGGCCAGCGCATCGCCGAGTTCGTTCAGGGTGCGCAGACGGCGCTCGTTGAGAACGCGGTCGGTCGTTTCGGTAGTCGCAGTGAACACGCCACCGATGCCGCCCGACTCGTCGTGGATCGGGCTGAAGGAGAAGGTGAAGTAGCACTCCTCCTGATAGCCGTTGCGCTCGAGCAGGAGCAGTTGGTCGGCCGACCAGGTGGACTGGCCGTGCTGCAGCACGTTGGACAGCAACGGGCCGATGACCGGCCAGATCTCGCGCCAGCACTCTTCGCCGCTTTGGCCCAGCGCCGATGGGTGCTTGGCACCGAGAATCGGCCGGTAGGCGTCGTTGTAGAGCACGGTCAGCGCCTGGCCCCACCAGATGAGCATCGGGAAGCGCGAATGCAGGCAGATGCCGGCGGCGGTTTTCAGGCTCTGCGGCCACAGCGCCGGCAGGCCGAGCGGGCTCGTCTCCCACTCGAAGGCGCGCATCAACGCGCCCATCTCGCCCTGCGCCGCCAGGAAGTGCGGATTGGCGGACTCGACTGCAGGGTCCGGCATGCAGGTCACGAGGGAGAAGAAGGGAAGCGGAAGATACCGCGCGCCCCCACCCCCCGTAAATGGGGGGTCTCCGATTCTTGATGGCTTGCGTTACCGGACGTAGCGCAAACGGCGACTGTTCAAGGCCACGAGCTTTCGCGCATGGGCAGCACCATCACCTCCGGGATCACCGTTTCTTCGGGCTGCGTGAGCACGAAGCGCACAGTGCGCGCCACGTTGGCCGGGTCTTGCAGCACGCCGGGATCGATGTCGCTGAAGCGGTCGAGCAGGAACGGCGTGCGCATGCCGCCGGCCACCACCGCCGAAACCTTGATGCCGCGCGGGCGCAATTCGGCGTGCAGCGCATGCGACAGGCCGAGCAGCCCCCACTTGGTCGCGTGGTAGGCGGCGGCATTGGGCCAAGCGCGCTTGGACGCGGTCGAGGCGATGTTGACGATGTGCCCCCCGCTCCCGCCGGCGCTGCGGTCGCCCATCGCCGCCGCGGCGTACTTGGAGAGGAAGAACGGCCCGGTCAGGTTGGTGCGCACCACGCGCTCCCAGTCGGCGCCCTCCAGTTCGGCGATCGGCACGGTGATGTCGATCGCGGCGTTGTTGACGAGCACGTCGAAGCGGCCGTAGCGCTCGCGCACCTCGGCCACCACCCGCTCGCACTGCTTCTCGTCGCCCACGTCGAGCGCCATCGCCACCGCGTCGATGCCCTGCTCGCGCAACGCAGCGGCCTGCGCCTCGGCACGCTCGGCAGCCAGGTCGGCCAGCACCGGACAGGCGCCCTCCTCGCCGAGCAGCTTGGCGATCGCGGCACCCAGACCGCGCGAGCCGCCCGTGATGAGCACCGCCTTGCCGCGCAGCGAAGTGCCGTCGTCGGGCGACGCTGCGGTCGCAGTGGCGGCGGACGCGGTGTTGGGCAGGGTCGGTGTCATCAAGAGTTCCTCGTGATAAGCGGTGGGTGACGTGCGTCGATGCAAGCCGGGCGATGGACGGCTCGAGCAGCGGTTCGCTCGGAGCAGGCGACGTGCCAGGAGGGCGGCCTTGCATGCGGCGGATCAGTGTGAGCAAAGCCGCGGGCGGATGGCCGACAGCGCTTCGGTGCGACGGTCGCTGCCGAGCAGCTACTGCGCTTCAAGCGCTCAGCCGATCCGCATCCCGCGCCTTCGCATGCCGCCCCTTGGCAATCGCCCGCAGATTCGCCGCAATGCACATCGCGAAAGCCTCGTCGTACCAAGGGTGCGCCCCGCTGACGGCCACGACGATCCCGTCGAGGCACACGCTGCCCCACAGCAGACTGTCGCCCTCGCGCAAGGCGTGCGGCTGCGACGTCTGCACGCGGTGGCTGTCCTGGCCGCTGCGCCAGCTCACGCGCGCCTTGGCACGGGCGAAGCCGGCGTAGTCGGCGTCCCAGCGCGTGCGATCGCCGACGGCGTGTTCGAGCAGCACGGCGTCATCGAACGGCGACTCGGAGGGCAGGAGCGCCGGATCCAGGATCACGATGTAGAGGAAGCCGCTGCCGCAGATGTTCTCGTCGCTCATCAGCGGCTCGATCATGGGCAGCGCCAGCCGCAGCGCTTCGCGCGCAGCGTCGGCATCGGCATAGCGGCTGCCGACAGCGGGCGCTTCGGGATCCCGGCTGCGTGCAGCAGGCACTTCGGAACTGCCGTCGATGGCAGCGAGGCTTCGGGTCGTCGTGGTCATGAACAGTCTTTCATGGGAAGCGCGGGGAGTGCGAGCCGGCCGGGCACCTCAGCCTGCCGGCAGGATCGGCTGGCCGGCCGCGTTGCGGCCCGAACGCGCCAGGGTGAAGATCGTCGCGATGAGCTCGTCGGGGTTGACCGGCTTGGCCAGATGCACCTGAAAGCCGGCCTGCAGCGCGCGCACGCGGTCGTCGCCCCGGGCCAGGCCGCTGAGCGCGATGGCAGGCACCCTCTCGCCGGGCGGCACGCCGCGCTCGGCCTCGATCTCGCGCACGCGGCGTATCACCGCATGGCCGTCTTCCTGGCCGAGCGCGATGTCGCAGACCACGAGTTGGGGCCACTGCGGTCGCGGCTGAGCTTCGAGCCAGGCGAGCGCCTGCGTGCCGCTGATGAAAGACAGCACTTGCGCCCCTTCGAGCTCGAGCAGGTGGCGGATCACTGCGCGCGCGTCGGCGTCGTCGTCGATGGCGAACACGCGCAAGCCGGCCAGCGGCCGGCTGGGCCGCTGCGCGTGCGGCACGGTGGCGATCTGCTCGCCCGGCTGGCCGCCGTGCAGCAGCGACGCCGGCACCACCACCGCGCGCAGCGGCAGCTCGATCACGTAGCGCATGCCGTGGGTGGATGACGGCGCCTCGATGGTGAAGCTGCCGCCCTGGCGCTCGATGGTGCTGCGCAGTTCGAGCGGATCGAGCGGCGTCTCGGTGCCGCGCGGCGGCGCGCCCATGGGCAGGTCCGTCGCGCCGGGCGGCGGCACGGCGGGGGCATGCGCCGCCAGGCCGTGGCGGCCGTCGGTCACGCTCAGGCGCGCATTGGCGCCGTCGCGCTCCAGCTTGAGTTCGATGCGCCCGCTGGGCGGCGTACCGGCCAGTGCCCACATGCACAACTCACGCATCGCCTGCGCCAGCGTGCTGGGGTCGCCGGTGACGCTGGCGTTCTCGAAATCGACTTCGCTGACCAGGCGCACCTGCCGCGCCTCGATCTGCTCGCGCAGGCCGTCGATGGTCTGCGCGAGCAGCACGGCCAGGTTGACCGGCTGGCGCGCGAGCGCTCGCTCGAGCCGCTCGAACTGCTGCTGCTGGCGCTGCAGATTCCACAGTTGTGCATACAGCCCCGCGCGTTCGAGCAGCGCTTCGTGGCGGCCACGCTCGACGATGCGGCCCTTGTCGAGCACGACGATCTCGTCGGCATTCACGATGGTCGAGAGGCGGTGCGCAATGATCAGCGTGGTGCGGCCCTCGGCGATGCGATCGAGCTCGCTCTGGATGGCCCGCTCGGCGCGCGTGTCCAACGCCGAGGTGGCCTCGTCGAAGATCATGATCGGCGGGTTCTTGAGGAACGCGCGGGCAATGGCCACGCGCTGCTTCTCGCCGCCGGAGAGCTTGAGGCCGCGCTCGCCGACCATGGTTTCGTAGGCCTCGGGCAGCGACAGGATGAACTCGTGCACCTGCGCCGCCTGCGCCGCCGCGATGATCTCGGCCATGCCGGCGTTGGTGCGCCCATAGCCGATGTTGTGCGCGATGGTGTCGTTGAACAGCACGGTGTCCTGCGGCACCACGCCCATCGCCTCGCGCAGCGTTGCCAGGGTAATGCTGCGCAGGTCCTGGCCGTCTACCGTGATGCGCCCGCCGTCCACGTCATAGAGGCGCAGCAACAGGCGCGCCAGTGTCGACTTGCCCGAGCCGCTGCCGCCGACCACCGCCACCGTCTGGCCGGCGGGGATGCTCAGGTCCAGGTCCCACAGGATCTGGCGGCCGGCTTCATAGGAGAAATCGACGTGCTCGAAAGCGACCGTGCCGCCGCGCACCTGCAGCGCCTGGCTGGTCGGGCGGTCTTCGATTTCGGCCTTTTGCTCGAGCAGCGCAAACAGTTTTTCGGTGGCGACCAGCGCGTCGCGCCCCTGGCGAAACACATAGCCCAGCGCGTTGAGCGGCAGGCAGATCTGGATCACGTAGGCGTTGACCAGTACCAGGTCGCCCACTGTCATGCGGCCCTGCACCGTCTGTTCGCCGGCCAGCAGCATCACGGCGGCCACGCCAGCGGCGATGATCGCGCTCTGGCCGATGTGCAGGGCCGAGAGCGCGCGCTGATTGGCCAGGCTGCTATCGACCCACTGGCCCAGCACGGTGGCGTAACGCGTGCGCTCATAGCCTTCGCGCGCATGGGTCTTGACCGTCTCAAAATTCAGCAGGCTGTCGACCATGCGCCCATTGGCATGCGAGTCCAACTCGTTGAGCTTGCGCTGCTGCAAGGCGCGCTTGCCGGTCATCGCCACGGTGAAGCCGGCGTAGACGAAGAAGGTGACCATGATGACCAGCGTGAACCACAGGCTGTAGCCGATGGCCATCACCGCGAGCACCGCCACGAACTCGACGAGCGTGGGCACCACCGTGAACAACCCGGCGCCGAGCAGGAAGCCGATGCCGGCATTGCCCCGCTCGACGTCGCGGATCAGCGAGCCGGTGTTGCGCTGCACGTGAAAGCGCGGCGACAGCGACATCAGGTGCGCGAAGGTCCGCTCGGCAAATGCGGTCACGGTGCGCTGGGTGACACGTGCGAACACCAGGTCGCGCAGTTCGGTGAAAAGCGTGCCGGCGAAGCGCAGCAGTGCGTAACCGAGCAGCAGGAACACCGGCAGCGCCAGCAGCAGCGGCACGGAGCCCGGCGCGGCTTCGGGGCCCACGCTCTGCGCGGCGCTGAAACGATCGACGATGGCCTTGAGCACCAGGGGCACCATCACACCCGCGGCCTTGGCCAACACCAGCAACAGGATTGCTGCGAGCGTGCGGCGCCGGTAGCGCCACACCGCTTGCCACAGGCCGGCGAGGACGGTGGACGGGTTGATGCTGTCGGCCGACATCGCAGGCCAAAGGCAAGCCGTGTGCCCATCGGGGCGTACTCCCCGGCCCGGTGGTCCTGCGGTTTGACAGGGTTCGAGCTATACAGGAAGGCTCAGGCTGAGCCTTAGACTCCGGCACTTTCAGCCGCTAGCGCGGCATGCCGGCGTGATCGGCTCATGAC
>NZ_JACDCU010000601.1 GCF_013817365.1 Methylibium sp.
ATGAGCGTGAGCGGCTTGCGCAGATCGATGGCGCCATGCCGCGGCCCGGTGCGCATCCGGACGGTTGTCCCTTCCACCCGCGCTGCCCCCAGGTTTTCGAGCGCTGTCGCGCCGAGCGGCCGGAGTTGATGCCGGCGGGCGCAACGCGCGCAGCGTGCTGGCTGGTCGTCGATGCTTCGCAGAAGGCGCACGGATGACGCCGCCGCTGGTCGAGGCCCGGGAACTGGTCAAGTCCTTCGATGTGTCTGCGCCCTGGCTCGAGCGCGTGCTCGAAGGCCGGTCACGACAAGTTCTGCGGGCGGTCGACGGTGTCAGCTTCACCATCGAACGCGGCGAGACGCTGGCATTGGTGGGCGAGTCCGGCTGCGGCAAGAGCACCCTCGCGCGCCTTCTGGTGGGACTGCATGCGCCGAACGCCGGCAGTGTGCATTTCGACGGCACGCAGGCCACGCCTGCGCTGGCGGCCCGCCGCGGCGGCGGAGCGTTTCGAAGGCGCTTGCAGATGATTTTTCAGGACCCGTATGCGAGCCTGAATCCGCGTTGGAGCGTTCACGACATCGTGGCCGAACCGTTGATCGAGCACCGGCTGCTTGCCACGCCGGCCTTGCGACGCGAGCGGGTTGCCGGGCTGCTCGCCGCCGTGGGGATGAGCGCCGCCGATGCGGCCCGCTATCCGCACCAGTTCTCGGGCGGCCAGCGCCAGCGCATCTCGATCGCCCGCGCGCTGGCCAGCGAGCCGGAGTTCCTGGTTTGCGACGAGCCGACCTCAGCGCTCGACGTGTCGGTGCAGGCCCAGGTGCTCAACCTGATGAAGGATCTGCAGCGCGAGCGTGGCATGACCTATCTCTTCATCTCGCACAACCTGGCGGTGGTGCGGCATGTCGCCGACCGGGTCGGCGTGATGTACCTCGGCCGCATCGTCGAGCTGGCATCACGGCGTGCCTTGTTCGACACGCCGCGCCATCCCTACACCCGCCTGCTGCTCGACGCGATTCCGGACATCGCCAGGCGTGGCCACACACCCGCGCGAGTGCTCGGCGAGCCCGGCAATGCACTGCAGCCGCCGAGCGGCTGTGCCTTTCATCCGCGGTGCCCGCATGCCCTGGAGCGCTGTCGCATCGAGCGGCCGGAGTTGCAGAGCATCGGCGGGGTCGATGTGGCCTGCCATGCGGTGAGCGAAGGGCGAATCTAGCGCAGCGCGCCTCACGTTGGCAACAGGTGCTCGCAGCGAAACAGTTCGACTGGCGTTTCGCGCTCACGGATCAGCGTCGCGCAATCGCCATCGACCATGACTTCCGCCGCGCGAGGTCGGCTGTTGTAGTTGCTGGCCATGCTCATGCCATAGGCACCGGCGCTCAGCACCGCGATCCGGTCGCCCGGCTGCACCGCGAGTGCACGGTCGCGACCCAGCCAGTCGCCCGATTCGCACACCGGGCCGACCACGTCATAGACGGTCTGCGGCTCGTCGCGCGACTGGCAGGCCACGATGGCCATCGTGGCGCCGTACATGGCAGGGCGCATCAGGTCGTTCATCGCGACATCGACGATGCAAAAATTCTTGCCCGGGCCCGTCAGACCCTCTTGTGCCACTGTGCCGGGCTTGAGATAGAGCACCTCGCCGAGCAGCACGCCGGCATTTCCGACCAATGAGCGACCCGGCTCGAACACCAGCGCGCGGTGGCCGTGGCCGCGCGCGTCGATTCGCTCCAGCAGCGCGGCGATCAGCGCATCCGCGGCCGGCGGCGTTTCGTCGGTGTACCGAATGCCCAGACCGCCGCCGAGGTCGAGGTGCCGAATGCTCACGCCCTCGGCCTCCACCGCTTCCACCAGATCGAGCAGGCGATCGAGCGCGTCGAGATAGGGGCCGATCTCCGTGATCTGCGAGCCGATGTGGCAATCGATGCCGACGATCTCGATACCGGGCAGACGGGCGGCGCGGCGGTAGGTCTCGACGGCGCGCTCATGCGCGATGCCGAACTTGTTGTCCTTGAGGCCCGTGGAGATGTACGGATGGGTGCGCGCATCGACGTCGGGGTTGACGCGCAGGCTGACGGGCGCCCGACGGCCCAGAAGAG
>NZ_JACDCU010000602.1 GCF_013817365.1 Methylibium sp.
CGTGAGCACGCGGCCCGCGTTGCGCTCGCGCGTATCGAAGCCGCGCCGCGTCCAGCTCACGAGGTGCAGCCCCAGGCGGTGCAGCACCGGGTCGAGGAAGGGATTGCGCAAGCCGGCAGGCGCGCGAAAACAGGTAGGGCGCTGGCCGCTCAGGTCGGTGAGCACGTTCTGTGCGCGCGTCAGCTCGGCGGCGAAGCCGCGCGGCCCGAGCAGCGAGAAGTTGTGACGGTGCACCGCGCTGTGGTTCTGCACGCTGTGGCCGCGCGCGACGATCTCGCGCAGCAGCGCGGGCTGCGCGCGGGCACGCTCGGCGATGCAGAAGAAGGTGGCCCGCCAGGCGTGACGCTCGAGCAGGTCGAGCACGCGCGGCGTGACCTCGGCATCGGGGCCGTCGTCCAGCGTCAGGGCGACCTCGCCGCGTCCGGCACTGGCATCGCCGAGGCGCGTGATGTTCGGCCCGAGCAGTCGGCTGCGCGGCCACAGTCCCGCCGCGGTCAGCGTGGCATGGTTGAGCGCCACGCCGGCCAGCGCCCACGGCGCCTGTTCGGGCAGCGCCAGCGCCAGGCCGGCCGCGAGGCCATGCACGCCCAGGCTGGCGCGCACGAGCGGCGGCATCGACCAGGCAGCGCTGGCGGCGGGCGGGGAGAGGACGGGAAGGGGCATGGACAACAACCGCCGACGGCCGTGGAAGCACGGAGACGGGCCGGCAAATTTTCCCACAGGCCCCATGGGCGACCGGCGCTGCGCTCAGCGGGCGGCGGCGGTTTCGTGCGAAGCGGCGGACACCGGCGCTGCGCGGGCGAACGATGCCGCGAGCAGCAGCGCGAGCAGCGCCCCGGGGGCGACCACGCGGCCGATGGCCGAGAGCGCCGAAATGTCCGACAGCGCGATCAGCCCGAACGACACCACTGTGGTCAGATTGGCCAGCAGCAGCGAGGCGAGCGTGTCGTCGCTCATGGGTTTGGCGGCGCCCCGCTCTGCCCAGAGCTGATCGAAAAAGAGCGCGTAGTTCGAGCCGACCGCCACCACCAGCAGCAGGCCGACGAGGTGCAGGATGCCCAGCGCCACGTCGGCGAGCGCCAGGCCGCCCAGGGTGAGCAGCACCGCGAGCGCGAGCGGCTGGCACACGGCGAGCAGGCGGCGCAGCGAGCGCAGGTGCAGCGCCAGCATCGCCACCACCGCCAGTGCACCGATGAGCGCCTGCACGAGCGCTTCACGCAAATAGCGGGCGTACAGGCTGTCGAGTTCGTGCTTGATGGCGATCACCTGGATGTCGTGCAGCGGCGCCAAGCCGTCGAGCGCGGCGCGCACGCGAGAGGCGTCGAGCTCGTTGACCGCCGGCTGCAGTGCGATGAGCGCCGACCAGCCGCCGGCCGCTCGCTCGAACAGCAGGGCATCGACGGCCGACGCAAGCGGGCTTTCCTGCAATGCCTGTCGGTCGAGCAGCGGCTGCTGGCGTGCAGCCTGCACTTCGTCGATGAAGGGTTTCAGGCGCGAGGCCGGCAAGGGCCCGCCGCGTGTCGCTTCCGCCAGCCGCTCCTCGAGCACGGCCGCCTCAGGCAGGCTGGCCACGCGCACTTGCTGCGTCGCCAGGCTGGGCAGCAAACGCGCGGGCGTCTCGTAGCCGCCCAGCAGGCCCTGCTCGACCAGGCGATCGAGCCGGGCGCCGGCCGCCTCGGCGGCACGCAGCGCGGTCTGCACGTCGGAGCCGTTGGCGACGACCAGCGTGCCGGCGTCGCTGGCGCCCAGATCGGCGCGCAGGCGCTCGTCGAGTTCCTGGGCCGCGCGCGGCACCGGGCTCAGCGAGGCGAGATCGCCGCGCCAGAGGTCGCTCTCCGAGGACCATTGCACGGTCAGAAGAACCGCCGCACAAACACCGAGCACGACGAAGGGAACACGCAGCCGTGGCAACGCGCGCAGCGCCAGCGCGGCCAGCCGGCTCATGTGGCGGCGCAGCCCCTGTCCGCTGGCGCCATCGGGCACCAGCGCCGGCAACACGTAGCGCGTGGCGAGGGCCGCGCCGCTCAGGCCGGCGACCGAGAACACGCCGAGCTGGGCCAGACCGGGGAAGCCCG
>NZ_JACDCU010000218.1 GCF_013817365.1 Methylibium sp.
GCGTGGGCGGCATTCTCGGCGCGCTGCTCACCGGTGTGTTCTCGGCCGGCTCGCTGGGCGGGGTGAAGGGCGACGACTACTCGATGGTCAGCCAGATGCTGATCCAGGCCGAGGGCGTGCTCATCACGATCGCGTGGTCGGCGGTGGTGGCCTTCGTCGCCTACAAGATCGTCGACATGGTGGTCGGGCTGCGCGTGTCGGAAGAGGCCGAGCGCGAGGGGCTGGACATCACCTCGCACGGAGAGACGGCGTACCACGGTTGAGCGGCCTCACCCTCACCCCCTCCCGCCCTCTCCCGCCCGCGGGAGAGGGCGCAAGACCGGTCACTCCCTCGCCCCGCTTGCGGGGAGGGTCGGGGTGAGGGGGATCTTTCCAGGCCGCCTTCGGGCGGCCTTTGCGCTTCCGGCGGCGGGCGGCCTTGCAAGCCGCACCCTCGTCGCCACCTGCCTAGAATTCGTTTCCAGCATCAGGCAAAGGCGTTCGCCATGGTTCCGCACCTCATCACCGCGCTCAACGGCCCGATCAACGAACTGGAGCAGCGCATCCTGGAGTCCATGCCGGCCATCGAGCGCTGGTTCCGGCTCGAGTGGATGGAGCACACGCCGCCCTTCTACACCTCGGTGGACGTGCGCAACGCCGGCTTCAAGCTGGCGCCGGTCGACACCAACCTCTATCCCGGCGGCTTCAACAACCTGACCCCGGCGATGCTCCCGCTGGCGGTGCAGGCGGCGATGGCGGCGATCGAAAAGATCTGCCCCGAGGCCAAGAACCTGCTGCTGATCCCCGAGCGGCACACCCGCAACAGCTTCTACCTGCAGAACGTTCAGCGGTTGATGCAGATATTCGGCTCGGCCGGTTTGAACGTGCGCCTGGGCACGCTCGACGAGGCCATCACCGAGCCGACCCCGCTGCCGCTGCCCGACGGCTCCTCGCTGATGCTCGAGCCCTTGCTGCGCACCAAGCGCCGTCTCGGCCTGAAAGACTTCGACCCCTGCACCATCCTGCTCAACAACGATCTGTCCGCCGGCATCCCCAAGGTGCTGGAAGGGCTGCACGAGCAATATCTGCTGCCGCCGCTGCATGCGGGCTGGGCGGTGCGGCGCAAGAGCCTGCACTTCCAGGCCTACGAAGACGTGGCCAAGAAGTTCGCCAAGTTGCTCGGCATGGACCCGTGGCTGATCAACCCGATGTTCGCGAAGTGCGGCAAGGTCAACTTCCAGGACGGCTCGGGCCAGGAGTGCGTGCAGAGCCACGCCGACGCGCTGCTCGGCAAGATCCGCCGCAAGTACAAGGAATACGGCATCCAGGAAAAGCCCTTCGTCATCGTCAAGGCCGACGCCGGCACCTACGGCATGGGCATCATGACCGTGCGCGATGCCAAGGACCTGGAAGAGCTGAACCGCAAGTCGCGCAACAAGATGAGCGTCATCAAGGACGGCCAAGAGGTCTCCGAGGTGATCATCCAGGAAGGCGTGCCGACCTACGAGCGCATGAACGATGCGGTCGCCGAGCCGGTGGTCTACATGATCGACCGCTACGTGGTGGGCGGCTTTTACCGCGTGCATGCCGAGCGCGGCATCGACGAGAACCTGAATGCGCCGGGTGCGAGCTTCGTGCCCTTGGCCTTCGCCGAGCACCACCAGTTGCCCAAGCCGGGCGAAAAGCCGGGGGCGAGTGCGCCGAACCGGTTCTACATGTACGGCGTGATCGGGCGCCTCGCCATGCTGGGAGCGAGCTACGAACTCGAGGCGACGGACCCGGACGCCGAGGTGTACGAGTAGGCCGGCGGGCTCAGCTCGCTCACGCAGTTCCACGCTGAGCAAGTGAGAAGCGCCGCGCACGTCGCTGCGTATGAGCCGGCGACAGTGGCCGGTGTCGCAGGGTGCACCGGCATCCGCCGGGGCTTTACAGCGCAGCAGCGGCTTGGCCGGCTGCGTTCGATTTGCTGCACTGCAGCATGGTTATCGCGTGCGGCGAGTCCGCGGCGCACAATCGCGCTCCCGCCGATCCCCATCCCTGCCTGTGCAGTCACGTTCTTCCGTCGCGCCGACCGGCTCCAAGCTGGCGGTTTTGACTCTGGGCGCTGTTGGTGTCGTCTACGGCGACATCGGCACCAGCCCGCTGTATGCGCTCAAGGAAATATTCGCTCACGGCCGCCTGCCGCTGACGCCCGACAACATCTTCGGCATCCTGTCGCTGGTGTTCTGGACGATGACGACCATCGTCTCGCTCAAGTACGTGCTTCTGATCCTGCGCGCCGACAACCATGGCGAAGGCGGCCTCATCGCCATGCTGGCGCTGGCCTCGCAGGCGGTGCGCGAGAAACCGGCGCTGCGGCGGCGGCTGTTGGTGCTGGGGATATTCGGCACCGCGATCTTCTTCGGTGACGGCCTCATCACGCCGGCGATTTCGGTCCTGTCGGCGGTCGAAGGCCTCGAGGTCGCGGCCCCGGGCCTGCACGACTTCATCGTGCCCGTGACCCTGCTCGTGCTGACCCTGCTGTTCGCCGCCCAGCGCTTCGGCACCGGCGGCATCGGCAAGTTCTTCGGCCCGGTCACGGTCTTGTGGTTCGCCGTGCTGGTGCTGCTGGGAGTCGGCCACATCGCGCGCAATCCTGCGGTGCTCGCGGCGCTCAGCCCGCACCATGCGCTGTTGTTCATCTGGGTCAACCCGGGCACGGGGTTCTTCGCGCTCGGCGCGTTGATCCTGTGCGTGACCGGGGCCGAAGCGCTCTATGCCGACCTGGGCCACTTCGGCAAGAAGCCGATCCGGCTGGCCTGGTTCGGCCTGGTCTGGCCGGCGCTCACGATCAACTATTTCGGCCAGGGCGCCATGCTCCTGGCGCGGCCAGAGACGGTGAAGAACCCGTTCTACGAGATGGCGCCGGCCTGGGCACTGTTCCCGCTGATCGGCCTGGCTACGGCGGCCACGGTGATCGCCTCGCAGGCGCTGATCACCGCGGCGTTCTCCGTCACCAAGCAGGCCATCCAGCTCGGTTATTTGCCGCGGCTGCGCATCTCGCACACCTCCGTGCGCGAGACCGGCCAGATCTACGTGCCGTTCGTCAACTGGAGCCTGTACGGCTGCATCGTTCTGGCGGTGGTGGCCTTCGGCTCGAGCAGCGCATTGGCATCGGCCTACGGCTTGGCGGTGACGATCGACATGCTGATCACTACTGTGATGACCTTCTTCGTGATCCGCTACGGCTGGAAGTACCCGTGGGCGCTGTGCATCGCCGCGACCGGCTTCTTCTTCGTCGTCGATGCGGTGTTCCTCGCCGCCAACGCGATCAAGCTGTTCGACGGCGGCTGGTTCCCGCTGGCCATCGGCGCGGTGATGTTCCTGCTCATGATGACCTGGAAGCAGGGCCGCGAGCTGATGGGCGCGCGGCTGCGTGAAGACACGATCGATCTGGAGAGCTTCCTCGAATCGGTGTTCATCAGCCCGCCGGTGCGGGTGGCCGGCACCGCGGTCTTCCTCGCGGCCGAGCAGGGCAGCACGCCCAACGCGCTGCTGCACAACCTCAAGCACAACAAGGTGCTGCATGCGCAGAACCTGTTCGTCACCGTGCGCCACCACGAAGTGCCCTGGATCGCGTTCAGCAAACGCTGCGAGCTGCAGTCGCTCGGCCACTGCTGCTGGCAGGTGACGCTGAACTTCGGCTTCAAGAACGAGCCCGACGTTCCTGAGGCGCTCGGCCTGCTGCGCAGCCGCGGCGTGCAGTTCGACGACATGGAGACCAGCTACTTCCTCTCGCGCGACATCGTCATCCCGACGCTCGGCTCAGGCATGGCGATGTGGCGCGAGAAGCTGTTCGCGAGCATGCACCGCAACGCCGCCGCCGCCGCCGATTTCCTCAGACTGCCGACCAACCGGGTGGTGGAACTGGGCTCGAAGGTGGAGATCTGAGGCGGCGCGATCTGGGCCAAGCGCTGCGAGCGTGCCCGCTGCCCAAGACCGCCCAGCGCGCGCGGGCGAAGCGCCGCAGCGCAAAATCGCCGCAATGAAAGCACCCAAAAGACTGCAGTCGCTGATCGCGGAAGGCCTGATCGACACCGTCGTGCGCCAGCTCATGAGCGGCAAGGAGGCGATGGTCTACGTGGTGCGCTGCGGCGGCGACACCCGCTGCGCCAAGGTCTACAAGGAGGCCGAGCAGCGCAGCTTCCGCCAGGCGGTGGACTACACCGAGAACCGCAAGGTCAAGAACACCCGCCAGGCCCGCGCGATGGCCAAGGGCACCCGCTTCGGCCGGCAGGCGCAGGAGGCGGCCTGGCAAAGCGCCGAGGTCGATGCGCTCTACCGCCTTGCCGCCGCCGGCGTGCGCGTGCCCAAGCCGCACAACTTCTGCGACGGCGTGCTGCTGATGGAGCTGGTGACCGACCCGAACGGCGACGCCGCACCGCGGCTCAACGACGTGGCGTTCACGCCCGAAGAGGCCCGCGCGCATCACGCGAGCTTGTTGACGGAGGTGGTGCGGATGCTGTGCGCCGGTGTCGTGCACGGCGACCTGTCGGAGTTCAACGTCCTGCTGGCTTCAGACGGCCCCGTCATCATCGATCTGCCGCAAGCGGTGGACGCGGCCGGCAACAACCACGCGCAACGCATGCTGCTGCGCGACGTGGACAACCTGCGCGGCTTCTTCGGCCGCTTCGCGCCGGAACTGTTGCCCACCGAGTTCGGCCCGGAGATCTGGGGTCTGTACGAGCGCGGCGTGCTGCACCCGGAAGTGCAGCTCACCGGCCGCTTCGAACGCAAGACCGGCGCCGTGGATGTGGGCGGCGTGATGCGCGAGATCGACGACGCACGGGCCGACGAAGCGGCACGCCGGCTGCGCCAGCAGGCGACCGGCTGACGCAGGCGGCGGGCCGCCCGCTTCTTGCCCGCCCGCGCTGCGCTGACGCGCGAGCCGGCACGATCGCGCCGCTTGTGCAACAGTGGCGGCCTCTAGGAAACCGCCCGCCATGAAACTGCTTTTCGTCACCGATCCGCTCGGCGCATTCAGGATCTACAAGGACACCACCTTCACGATGATGCGCGAGGCCGCCCGGCGCGGCCACACGCTCATGGTGTGCGAACCCAGGCACCTGATGTGGTGCCACGGCTCGCGCGAGCTGCCGGGCAGAGGTCGGGTCACCGCCTCGGTGCTCGACATCGAGCTGACCGGCGATCCCGACGTCTGGTACCGCGCCGCACAGGCGTCCGGGCCGGGGCGCCCGCAAATCCTGAGCGAGGTCGATGCGGTGCTCATGCGCAAGGACCCGCCCTTCGACAGCGAGTACTTCTACGCCACGCACCTGCTCGAACAGGCCGAGCGCGACGGCGCGCGCGTCTTCAACTCGCCGCGCGCGCTGCGCGACCATCCCGAAAAACTCGCGATCCTCGAGTTCCCGCAGTTCATCGGCCCGACCCTGGTGACGCGTGACGCGGCCGACATTCGCGCCTTCCATGCGGAGCACCGCGACATCATCCTCAAGCCTCTCGACGGCATGGGCGGCATGGGCATCTTCCGCGTGCGCGAGGACGGCCTGAACCTGGGCAGCATCAGCGAAACGCTCAACAAGTTCGGCGCGCAGACGGTGATGGTGCAGCGCTTCCTGCCGGAGATCGTGCACGGTGACAAGCGCATCCTGGTGATCGGCGGCGAGCCGGTGCCGTATTGCCTGGCGCGCATTCCGCAGGGCACGGAGGTGCGCGGCAACCTGGCGGCGGGCGGCAAGGGCGTGGCGCAGAAGCTCTCCGCACGCGACCGCGAGATCGCCGAAGCGCTCGGGCCGGTGCTCGCTGCGCGCGGGCTGCTCTTCGCTGGGCTCGACGTGATCGGCGATTCGCTCACCGAGATCAACGTCACCAGCCCCACCGGTTTCGCCGAGATCGCGCAGCAGGCCGGCTTCGATGCGGCGGCGCGGTTCGTCGATGCGCTGGAGGCGGCACTGGCTGCGTCCTGAGCGAAAGCGTCGCGCGGTGGGCCAACCGGGAGGCCGCGCTGGCACAAGCGACGCGGCGCGAAGGCACTGCTGATCCGGCGGCGCCAAAGCCGCGCGACCCGCCGGGCGGATCTCGCCTTCGATAATCGGCGGTTCACTCCGACTTCGCCATGGCCCTCCTCACTCTCTCCAACGCCCATCTGGCCTTCGGCCACGTCGCTCTGCTCGACAACGCCGCGTTCTCGCTCGAGCCCGCCGAGCGCGTCGGCCTGATCGGGCGCAACGGCACCGGCAAGTCCTCGCTGCTCAAGATCATCGCCGGCCTGGAAAAGCCCGACGACGGGACGCTCCAGTTGCAAGGCGGCCTGCGCCTGGCGCTCGTGGCGCAGGAACCGCTGCTGGACCCCGACGCCAGCGTGTTCGATGCGGTGAGCGTCGGCGTGGCCGAGGCCAAGGCGCTGCGCGAGCGCTACGAAGCGCATGACCCGAGCGATGATCTCGATGCCATTCAGACCCGCATCGAGGCGATGGACGGCTGGACCTGGGAGCAGCGCGTCACCGAAACGCTGGAGCGATTGCAGCTTGCGCCGGAGGCGAAGGTCGGCCCGTTGTCGGGCGGCACGAAAAAGCGGGTCG
>NZ_JACDCU010000219.1 GCF_013817365.1 Methylibium sp.
CGAGTTCTTCTTCATCGAGATGAACACGCGGGTGCAGGTCGAGCACCCGGTTACCGAACTGGTCACAGGCATCGACATCGTGCAGATGCAGATCCGCGTGGCCGCCGGCGAGAAACTGCCGTTCACTCAGCGCCAGATTGCCATGCGCGGCCACGCAATCGAGTGTCGGGTGAACGCAGAGGACCCGTACAAGTACACGCCCTCGCCCGGGCGCATCACCACTTGGCATCCGCCGGGCGGCCCGGGGGTGCGGGTCGACTCGCACGCCTACACCAACTACTTCGTGCCGCCGCACTACGACTCGATGATCGGCAAGATCATCTGCCATGGCGACACCCGCGAGCAGGCCCTCGCGCGCATGCGCACGGCCCTGCGCGAGACAGTGATCGAAGGCATCCTTACCAACGTGCCGCTGCACCGCGAGCTGATGGTCGATGCCAAGTTCATGGATGGCGGCACCAGCATCCATTACCTCGAAGGCTGGATGAACCAGCGCAAGCGGTGATGGGCCTAGACGCACCGGCGGCCGCGTCTCGGTGCCGCGCGGCACGAGGGCTGACGGCCAACGCATCGTCGCAGCAGCCCGGCAGGCGCTGAAGAGATCATGGTCGAGCTGCTGTTGCTGGCCCAGGAAAGCCAGGTCGAACGCCTGTCCGACGCCCTGGTCATGGAGCTCGATGCGCTCAGCGTTTCGGTGGAAGACGCCGATGCCGACACGCCTGCCGAGGACGCGCTGTTCGGCGAACCCGGCCTGCCCGCGCCGAAGGAAGGCTGGCAGCGTTCACGGCTCGCGGCGCTGTTCGCCGACGACAGCGCAGCGACCACTGCCGCCGCGCTGCTGCTGTCGCAGGAGTGGGCCGGCGGCGTCCAGGTCCAGGCGATCCGTCCGGTGGCCGAGCAGGATTGGGTTCGTCTAACGCAAGCGCAGTTCGCGCCGGTTGAGATCACTCCGGATTTCTGGATCGTGCCGTCCTGGCATGCCGCGCCGGCCGCCGCCACGAAGGTGCTGCGCCTGGACCCTGGGCTGGCGTTCGGCACCGGCACCCATCCGACCACACGCATGTGCCTGCGCTGGATCGCCGAGCATGCCGATGCCCTGCACGGCTCGCGCGTGCTCGACTACGGCTGCGGCTCCGGCATTCTGGCCATCGGCGCAGCCCTGTTCGGCGCCGGGGCGATCGACGCGGTGGACATCGACCCAGCCGCCGTGCAGTCGACGCGCGACAACGCGCAGGCCAACGGCGTGCCTTGCATCAACGCCGGGCCGCCGGAGCTGGCCGGAGCCGCCTGCGGCGCGTATCCGCTGGTGCTTGCAAACATCCTCGCCACACCGCTCAAGCTGCTGGCGCCGCTGTTGTCGGCGCACGTGGCGCCGGGGGGCCGCCTGGTGCTTGCCGGCATTCTGGAACGCCAGGCGCAAGAGCTTCAGAAGGCGTATGCGCCGCGGCTGTCCCTGAAAGTGGCGGCTTCGGACGACGGCTGGATCCTCATGACGGCACGGCGCGCCGCGTTCGGCCGCGACTGAGCCGGCAAGGTACTGATGGCATCATCTCGCGCATGAGCCTCGCGACCCGCTGCACCGCCTGCGGCACGATCTTTCGGGTCGTGCAGGATCAGCTCAAGGTATCCGAAGGCTG
Source organism: Methylibium sp. (assembly GCF_013817365.1). Taxonomy (GTDB): domain Bacteria; phylum Pseudomonadota; class Gammaproteobacteria; order Burkholderiales; family Burkholderiaceae_C; genus Methylibium. The sequence goes on from NZ_JACDCU010000219.1 coordinate 1,638, forward strand.
GGTGCGCTGCGGCCGCTGTCAGGAGGTTTTCAACGCGCTCGAAAGCCTGTTCGATCTGGAGCGCGAGGCGCCTCCGCAGCGGCTGATCCGTCCCGCCGCGCCGAGTGCGACCGAGGTAGCGGCGCGCGCCGTCGAAGAATTCATCGCCAGCCAGCAACCGCCGCTCGGGGCTTCGCCTCAAGACGAAGTGCCGGCAACGCACGAGGACGACGCGATCGAATCGCGCTTCTTCTCGAAGCCCCTGCAGAACGAAGCCCGGAGCGACGACGCCGATTCCGAGCACCCGGATTTCGCCGATGCGCGTTTTCCGAGCGAGTTCCCGCTCGATGCCGTGCTGGACGATGACGCCGGCACCTCGCGCCCGGAGCCCGCCGAAGCCGCACCGAAGGAGCCGAGCGTTTCGCTTCGCCAGCGCTGGCGCGAACGCCACGCGCATCGCGAGCGCGAAAAGATGAGCTCGCTGTTCGAAACTTCCATCGACGACACGCCCGCCAACCCGGGGCCGAGCACGTCGGTGCTTTACGAGCTGCCGCCCGGCGTCGCGCCGGGCTTCGTGCGCCAGGCCGAAGACGCCGCGCGCTGGCAGCGCCCCCGGGTGCGCGCCTCGCTCGTTGTCGCCGGGCTGCTGCTGCTGGGCGTGTTGTCGGTCCAGGTCGCCGTGCAGTTTCGGGACACCATCGCCGCCCACCGGCCGGACGCACGGCCGGCGCTCGAAGCCTTGTGCGACGTGATGGGCTGCAACATCGGGCCGCTGCGCCGGCTCGCGGCGCTGACGGTTGAAGCGAGCGGCCTCACCCAGGTCGAAGGCAGTTCAGCCTACCGCCTGAGTCTGAGCTTGAACAACCGCGGCTCGGTGGCCGTGGCGCCGCCGACGATCGAATTGGGCCTGACCGACAGCAGCGGCGCTCTGATCGCTCGGCGCGCACTGCTGCCGAGCGACTTCCGCGTCAGCAGCGGCGGGGGCTCGATCGACGCAATGCAAGCGCTCGCACCCGGAACCGAGACTCAGTGGCAGGCGCTGCTGAGCACCGGCGATGCGCGGGTGAGCGGCTACACCGTCGAACTGTTTTATCCCTGAGGTTTTCCTTCGACGGCCGCCGCCTGCGGTGGCGTCCTCGCTTTCCTTCGATTTCAAGCGGAGTTGTCTCACCATGCCAGCCCTGATCTGCGGTTCTCTCGCTTTCGACACCATCACCACGTTCCCCGGGCGCTTCGCGCAGCAGATCCTGCCCGAGCAGATTCACATCCTGAACGTGTCCTTCCTGGTGCCCACGCTCAAGCGCGAGTTCGGCGGCTGCGCCGGCAACATCGCCTATACGCTGCGTGCGCTGGGCGGCGAGCCGGTGGTGCTGGCCGCCCTCGGTGCGGATGACGGCGACGACTACCTCGAACGCCTGCGCGGCTGGGGTGTGAGCACCGAACACGTGAGCCGCATCGAGAACAGCTACACCGCGCAGGCGATCATCATCACCGACCAAGACAACAACCAGATCACCGCCTTCCACCCCGGCGCGATGCAGTTCGCCGAGCGGGCTGCGGTACCGGCGCGCGCTGATCTTGCGCTCGCGATCGTGGCGCCCGACGGGCGTGACGCGATGCTGCAGCACGCGGAGCAGCTCGCCGCCGCCGGCATTCCTTTCGTGTTCGATCCGGGGCAGGGCCTGCCGATGTTCGACGGCGCCGAGCTGCGTCGCTTCGTCGAGCAGGCCAGCTGGGTCGCGCTCAACGACTACGAAGCGCGCATGCTGTGCGATCGCACCGGCTCGAGCCTGGAGGAGCTGTCGTGTTCACACCTGCGCGGCTTGGTCGTCACGCTCGGCGCCGACGGCTGCCAGGTCTGGGAGCAAGGCCGCGTGCAGCACATTTCGGGCGTGGCCGCGAGCGCAGTGGTCGATCCCACCGGCTGCGGCGACGCCTTTCGCGGCGCGCTGCTCTACGGCCTGGAGCGCGGCTGGCCGCTGTCGCGTTGCGCCGAACTCGGCAACCGCGTCGGTGCCATCAAGATCGCGAGCCCCGGACCCCAGAATCACCTGATCGACCGCGCCGCGCTCGGCCTTTGAACGCCCGACACACCGTGCTCGACTGCACACCGGCGCGGACACTGCGCTTGCAGCCTTTGCAGGCCGAGGCGGATATCACGCCGGCATGCCGCGGCCCTTGCTATCTTCGGCGCAAGCCGAGCGAAGGACGCGTCGGCGCTCGCCGAGGTCCTTGCCGATGAACCCGATCACCTGGCTGCTTTTGATTTGCACCGCACTCGCGCTGGTGGCGTTCACCTGGTGGGGCAGCATGTGGTGGTACGGACGCAAGCTCGGCGTTCTCCAGCAACGGCTCGACAAGACGCGAGAAGTGGCCACTCAGCATGTGGGCCAGGCGCGGCGCCAGATCGCGCAGTTGCAAAAGGAACTGGTGGCCCGCCCGCCGCTCAGTGAACTGGAGTGCAGCGCACGCGACGCCGCAGCCGCGGCAAAATCGCGCCGGGCGGCGCTCGACCTGAGTCTGGACCAGTCAAGGCCATCGCGCCTGCCGTCGCACGGCTTTGCCGACACGCAGCCGCTCTAGCGGTTTGCGTTTGCCCGGCCTCACGGCGACTCCCGCACTCGTAAACTAAAAAACCCGGCCGCAGCCGGGTTCTCAAACTCGAAGAACGTCCTTCCTCAGGGCTTGGTGCCCGTGGGAAAAGGCCAAGCCGCTTGTGGGCTGAGCGTGGTCTTGGCGGCCGGAGCCGCTGGCTTGGCAGCAGGCGCGGCAGGGGCCGCCGGAGCCTTCTTCGCAGCCGGCTTTTTCGCTGCTTTCTTGGCAGCCGGCCGTTTGGCCGCAGCCTTCTTGGCGGGCGCCTTCTTCGCTGGTGCCTTCTTCGCTGCCGCTTTCTTCGCGGGAGCCTTCTTGGCAGCAGTCTTCTTCGCCGGCGCCTTGCGGGCGACCTTCTTGGCCGCAGCCTTCTTCGCCGGTGCCTTCTTGGCCGCAGCCTTCTTCGCAGGAGCCTTCTTGGCAGCGACCTTCTTCACCGCAGCCTTTTTCGCCGGGGCTTTTCTGGCCGGAGCCTTCTTCGCCGCAGCCTTCTTGGCCGGCGCCTTCTTCACAGCCGCCTTCTTGGCCGGAACCTTCTTCGCCGGGGCCTTCTTGGCCGCAGCCTTCTTCGCAGTTGCCATCACGATTCTCCTTGATCAAGTTGCAAGAACACCGCACCGCTCGAGCGGCACGGAGATTCACTGCCCATGGGGCTGCCTTGGAGAGACGCTCCGGTGCAGTGAATGGGGTCGTGGGCAATGCGCTGCGCTTTTCGCGTCTGTCGCCTCACCCACAAATCTTGATTCGTTGTTGTCGATCCTTCGTCATGACCTGCGCGGCGGGCCGCGAAAGGCGATTCAGTCCCACGAGAGCGCGCCACCGGACTGGTATTCGGTGACGCGGCCTTCGAAGAAATTGGTCTCCTTCTTCAGATCGATCATTTCGCTCATCCACGGAAACGGGTTTTCCTCGTTCGGGAAAAGCTCCTCCAGGCCGATCTGCGTGGCGCGCCGGTTCGCGATGTAGCGCAGATAGCCCTTGAACATGGATGCGTTCATGCCGAGCACGCCGCGCGGCATGGTGTCTTCGGCATAGCGGTATTCGAGCTCGATGGCCTTGAGGAACAGGGCCTTGATCTCGGCCTTGAACTGCAGCGTCCACAGGCCCGGGTTCTCGAGCTTGATCTGGTTGATCAGGTCGATGCCGAAGTTGCAGTGCATCGACTCGTCGCGCAGGATGTACTGGTACTGCGTGGAGGCCCCCGTCATCTTGTTCTGCCGGCCCAGCGCGAGGATCTGCGTGAAGCCGACGTAGAAGAACAGGCCTTCCATCAGGCAGGCGAAGACGATCAGGCTCTTGAGCAGCGTGCGGTCGTTCTCTAGCGTGCCGGTGTGGAAGTGCGGGTCCATGATCGCCTCGATGAAGGGGATCAGGAACTCGTCCTTGTCGCGGATCGACGCGACCTCGTGATAGGCGTTGAAGATTTCGGCCTCGTCGATGCCGAGCGACTCGACGATGTACTGGTAGGCGTGGGTGTGGATCGCCTCCTCGAAGGCCTGGCGCAGCAGGAACTGGCGGCATTCGGGCGCGGTGATGTGGCGATAGGTGCCCAGCACGATGTTGTTGGCGGCCAGCGAATCGGCGGTCACGAAGAAGCCGAGGTTGCGCGTGACGATGCGCCGCTCGTCGGGCGTGAGGCCGTTGGGGTCGCGCCAGGTCGCGATGTCGCGAGACATGTTGACCTCCTGCGGCATCCAGTGATTGGCGCAGGTGGCGAGGTACTTCTCCCACGCCCACTTGTACTTGAACGGCACCAGCTGATTCACATCGGTCTGGCCGTTGATGATGCGCTTGTCGGCCGCGTTGACGCGGCGCGCTTTTTCGATCGGCTTCGCTTTGGTCTCGCTCTTCGAAGGCGGCGGAACGTCGAACAGGGCAGCGTCCGAATCGGACGAAGGTGCGGAATTCAGCGGTGACGTTTGTGTGGCCCGGGCATCGCGCGGCGATGAGGGCGAGTGGCTGTGCGCGGCATCAGCAACAGCAGTGGAGCGAGCGTCGTCTTCCCAGACCAGCATGGTGTGTTTCCTGTGTGTGGAATTATCGGAGTGTTGTGTTCAAACACAAAGCACTAGTTGACATTGCGGCGGCGAAGTTGTTGCGGTGTCGCATCGCAAACTTCGTTGCTGGGTGCATGCGATGCATCGTCGAGCGTTCGTTGCAAGGCGTGTGCGACGCAGTGCAGCGCATGCATGTGCAGCACTGCGTCACGGTCGGACTGCAACGCGGAGCCTGTCAGATATTTCGTGTGTGAGGCATAGCATGATCACAAGGAGCATCTATGCCAAGCAGGACGAAGAAGGTTGCTACGAGCATGGCGGCGCTGCCGTCGATACCCAAGGAGC
>NZ_JACDCU010000220.1 GCF_013817365.1 Methylibium sp.
TCGATCTGGGCTTCATCCCAGTCGTGCCGCCGCTCAGTACCAGGATCGAGCCCTGGGAGTACGACCGCCAGATGTACAAGCGGCGCAACGAAGTCGAGCGACTGTTCCGCCGACTCAAGGGCTATCGAACGCGGCCATTGCCGACATGACCCTCGCGTCGCATCTTCTCTCGCTTCGAGAAGCTCGATGTGATGTTCCTCGGCTTCATCAGCTTCGCGCTGATCGCGGATGGACTGCGGTTGTGTTAACAGGCCCTAGCGCGCGCGGCGTCTACGCGATCGGCGATGTCGTCGCCAAGGCGCCGCAGTTCACGCACGTGGCCGGCTACCAAGCCGGCATCGCGGTCCAGAACGCACTGCTCGTTCCGTACGCCAAGACCGACTACGCGTCGCTCCCCTGGGTGACCTATTGCGACCCCGAACTGGCGCACGTCGGCCTGGGCGAAGACGAGGCCCGCAAGCAGCACGGCGGCGACGTGCGCACGCTGCAGGTCGAACTCAGCGCCAACGATCGGGCCCGGACAGAGCGCGCGGCGCAAGGGTCGATCCGGCTCGTCGCCCACCACAACGGGCGCGTCCTCGGCGTCTCGATCCTGGCTGCACACGCCGGCGAACTTGCTCATGCGTGGGTGCTGGCGATCGGCGCCGGCTTGAAGCTCAAGGACGTGGCGCGCATGATGGCCCCCTACCCGACACTCGGCGAAGTCAACAAGGCGGTGGCCGGCGAGTTCTACAAACCGAAGCTGTTCGGCGCGCTGTCGAGAAGAGTCGTCGCGCTTTTCTCCCGTCTCCCATGAGGATTCGATGAGCCCCTGCGGACGCCCGCTCGAAGGTCAGAAGGCCCTGGTCACCGGCGCCAGCCGACATGGCCAGAACAATCTTGGCGGTGCCCGTGGGCGAGCGCAACGATGGCGACGAAAGAGCGGTCCGCACTGCCGGCACTGGCGCCGCTTGAGATGATCTCAGCAGAGGTGCTCGGGGAGTCGGATCCAGGGGGAGCACTCGTTTACTCAGGGCTCCCGACGTCGAGAACAAGGAGCAGGCAGATGTCAATACTCGCGATGACCAGGCAGTTTCTGAAAGAGCTGTATCGAGAAACTGATGACGACGACATCCTCAACGGTGCTGCGGTGCTGGGCTTCTACCTGATGCTGGCGATCTTTCCGGCGATGATCTTCGTGCTGGCGATTATCCCGTACCTGCCCATCGCGAACGTCGATCAGGCAATCATGGATCTGCTGCGCCAGGCGCTGCCGGCGAGCGCCGCTGACATGTTCGCGGGTGTCGTTCAAGAGGTCACACAAGAACAGCGTGGCGGCCTGCTCTCGTTTGGCCTTCTTGCTGCGCTGTGGGCCACCTCCACCGGCATGTACGCCATCATGCAGCAGCTCAATATCACCTATGGCGTCGACGAAGGGCGCGGCTTCCTGCGAGCCCGGCTCGTGGCGATGGCACTGAGCCTGCTGTTTGTGGTGCTGGTCCTGGGCGGCTTCTCGCTCATCGTTCTGGGCGGCCAGATCCAGGAGTGGCTGGGCTCGCGTTTCGGCATCGGCGGCGCGCTGCTGGCGTTCTTCACCGTCTTTCGCTGGGGGATCATCCTGGCAGCGCTGCTGCTGGCGTTCTCCCTCATCTACTACCTTGCCCCGAACGTCAAGCAGAGATACAAGTTCATCACGGCAGGCAGCGTCGTCGGCGTCGTCGTGCTTCTGGTCGCATCGCTGGCTTTTGCCTGGTACACCCAAAGCATTGGTAACTACGCCGCCACCTACGGCAGCGTCGGCGCGGTCATCGTGCTGATGATGTGGCTCTTCATTGCAGGGTTTGCCATCCTGTTTGGATCGGAGATCAACGTGCTCAATGAACGACACGCCGGCGGCAAGCAGAACGTCGGGAATGCGATCGGCCAACGCAAGCGCAACGCTGAGGCGCGATCACATTAGGCAGACGAGGCGGCGCCGAGCTGCAACATTCGCACGCCCTCAATGTACGGTGCTCGCACTGGCGATCAATGCCTTGTTTCTTCGACGCCCACCGTCGCGCGCGGCCACCACAGAACGCGGCTTAGGAGTCCTTCCTTCTTTTCTCAACCGTGTTGCGGCGTGATGCACTCATGTGCGACCCGGCAGCACGGACAGGCTGCATTAGCCGAAATCCCAATGACAGCCATTTCCGCAGAAAATCCTGCGGCGACGCACATCGGAGCCTCACGGAGTGAGGGCACGCGGGAATTACGCCGCTGTCGCGCGCTTCGATTCCGAGAGCACAGCCAGGGGCCCCGACAGCCGCATGGCCTGAAAATGTTCTGCGCGCTGGAGAACGTCATCCAGATCGGCAGGCGTCGCGATGCGACGCCGCGCATCGCCGACGACCAGATCCGCATGTCGCTGCAGCGACTGCAGTCGCGCTTGGTTTCGCTCAAACGTCGCCACTGCGGTGAAGACCTCCAGCATGCGCACAAGCACAGCGGCGCTGCCGCTTCCGTTCTGACGGATCAGGTGGCCGAGGACAGCCGCGCCGCCCCGTCCTGCTGTGGCCGCTGGCAACGTCTCGGCTAGCCACAGCATTGATGTTCGCGCTGCCGGATGGCAGCCGACACTGCGCCGGCGCGCGGGGTTCACGCTTCAGTCGGGGTCGTTCGGCGTGTGAGCGTCGCGTTCGGCATGCCGCGCACGCGTGGTGCTGCGGCCCGGCGACGTGCCTTCGCCGTCGACGCCGCCATCGGCATCGGGCAGCTGCGGTTCGAGTTGGTCGCGGCCTTCGCGCTCCTTGGCGGCGTCCTTGCGTTCCTTCAACGGGCTGCCGGGGCCAGAGGATTTTCCTGAATCGGGCATCGGGAGATCCTTTCATCGCGCCTTGGGAAGGGTGATATGGGCAAGGCGCGTGCCGTGGCTGGCGCGCGGCGACCGGCTTGCGCAGGGAGTCGTCGCCTAACGGGGTAACCTGTCGAACGGCAACGAATTCGTCAAGGTGCGGGCGCCGGAGCCGTTCCCTCGGTTCGTGCCCGACCCGCGCTGAGACGGCTGCCGCAGGGGAAACATGAGCGACGGGAGCGACGAACCCGCCTGCCTTTGCCGGCGCACCAGGCGACGCTACACGACCAGCACCGGATCGCGTGCGCGCCGAATCAGCGCCTGCACATTGCGGTAGGAGCTGCTGCCCGGATCGGTGTCGCGCCCGGTCACGATCAAGCGTTGACCCTCTTCTGCCAGCTCGATCACCTGCGCGACCAGATCACCGCGGCGAACACTGACATGGCAGCCGAGCGAACGCTTCTGAGCCTGGCGGTGCATCTCGGCGATCAGCCCGGCGACTTCGGGCCGGTCGAGCCGGGCCAGATGGTCGAGGTCGAGATCGGCGGCCCCGTGCTCACCGATCAGTTCGGCGGCGGCCTCGATGACGTCGTCTTCGACCACCGCGACGAGACGGATCGTGCCGCCGTCGCCGATCAAGCGCAGCGCCCAGGCCGCTGCGAGGGGGTTTTCCTGGACGTGGACCGACAAAGGCAGCAGCACCGGCTTCAGGCTCTCGGCCGGATCGTCGCGAGGCTCGCGCACGACCAGCAGCGGCCGCGCCTGCGTCATCAGCTTGTCGAGCGTGACGCCGATGCTGTCGCTGCCGAGCGCGGCGAAGTCTTCGAGGAACGGCGCCGACACGATCACCAGGTCAGCGTCGAGCGCATCGGCGGCAGCGATGATGCGCGCGTACGGCGGTGAGCTATCGGGCTCGCGGGCCAGCGCCACCGCCTCGATGCCTTCGGCGACCAAGCGCGCCACCTGTTGCGACAGGAAGGCATCGCTTTCGGCGTTTGCCGCGCCCTCATGGATGTACGCCACATGGAGCCTTGTCGACGCTCGCCTCGCAATCTGGGCAGCGAGTCCAAGCACCATCGCGCTCTGGTTCGACCCGTCGATCGCCGCCAGGATCACGTCGAGCGCCGGCAGCTTCAGCTCGAAGTGCTTGGCCGACAACGCGGCCTCGAAGTCGTGAATCGACGCGCTCAGCTCGCGGTCATCGGGTTTCATGCTGTCGGACATGCAAAGCCTTTGCGCGGTTGTCATGGGCGGTTAGGACGGCAGCGCCGGAAAAAGATCGAAGGCCCAGAACGTGTAGATGTAGGCAAGAACCAGAAAAATCTGCAGCACGGTCACCGCGCCACCGACCTTCAGGTATTCGCCCCAGCCGATGCGGATGCCGCGCTCCTTTTCCAGCGCATGCAGCGCGATCACGGCCGCGATCGAGCCCACGGGGGTCGGGTTGCCGCCGAGGTTGCAAGCGGCGATCAGCGTCCACCACAGAGGCTCGGCCTGCATCCCGCGCTCGATCATCGTGTTCACCACCGGGATCATCGTCGCCGCGACCGGGATGTTGTCGACGATGCCGGCGGTCACGAACACGAACGGCGTGATCATGGCGATGACCGGCGCCATCTGCCCGCCGGCCAAGTCATAGATGCCGCCCGCCATCAAGGTGAGCAAGCCGGTTTCCTGCACGGTGCCGATCAACACGAACAGACCGACGAAGAACAAGATGATCGGCCACTTCACCTTCTTGATCGCTTCATCGGGCGGAAACCCCGAGAACAGCAGTGCGGCCACAGCGCCGCTGAAGGCGATGAAGTCGAGGCCGACGCCGAGCGCTTGTGCCAGCGCGAAACCGACGATGGTCGCCCCCAGGATGGCGGCGGAGCGATAGAACAACGATCGGTCTTTGACGAGCGCCCATTCGTCGAAGCCGGCGACCTTCTCGGCCCGCGCCGCGAGCTGCTTTGAATCGCCGGTGCCGAGCGAGCCGCGATAGAAGAACCGGATCACGAAGAACGCGAGCAGCGCCGAGAGCAGCGCCAGCGGCGCCGAGACGATCAGGAACTGTACGTAGGGAATGCCGGCCGAGGTGCCGATCATCAATGTCGGAATGCCGGAGGCGAAGGTCATCAGCGCGCCTGAGTTCGCGCCGATCGCGACCGCGATGATGTAGGGCTTCGGATCGTCGCCGAGCGCCTTGGTGATCACCAGCACCAGCGAGGCCATGATCAGCACGCCGGGCGCGATCGTCAGAAAGGTCACGAAGGCGATGGTCACCGCCATGACCGCCGGCAGGAGCTTCCTCGGGTCACCTCGCGTCAGCTTGACGATTCGCACCGCCAGGAAGTGAAACAAGCCCGAATCCGCGGCGATGGCGACGACGACCGAGGTGCCGACGATGACGCCGATCAGCGAGATCGTGCTCAATGAAATCGTGCACCCTCTGGTACGGGTGCTCGCCGCCAAAGACGCCAAGCAGCAACGCGAGTGCGACGGCAACCACCGCGCCGAGCACAGCTGCGAGCGTCTTGTGCAACCGCTCGAGCGCGATCAGGGCGAACGTCACCACCAGAACGATGCCGATCAACAGCATCGGCAACACCGGCTTGGGCGCCGTCGACGCAGAGGCCGCAGCAGCGGCAGCGACAGTTGTCAGCACATCAGACCCCTCGTTGCCTGGTGTCTGGCAAGCCGAATGCCCGTGCCGTTGTGTGATTGCCGCGGGCGGCGCGGCCGTGCGCCATGGCGACGCGGGAGCCTCGCTGCGGCTGCTGCTGGCCGCGCAGCCGCAACTGGTGACACCGGTGCTGCAGGTCGTGCATCGCGTGATCACTCGTTTCCTGCTCGATCAGGCCGGGCTGAAGGCCGAACAGGCCGACAGCGGCGCGGTCACGCCTGAACATTCACCTTCGCTGCCTGGTGCTGCACGGCGTGTACCGGCGCACCGACGGTGAGACGGTATTTGTCGAAGTATGAGCGGATCCTCACGCACCTGGGACTGCAAGCGCGGGCGCCACCCTGGGCGCCGGCATGCGAGCGCCCGCTGGCGCAACCCGCCTGATCGCAGCTCAACGGTCCCCGCACGATCGGCCCAGTACCTGAGAATCGGCACCGCGACCTCATCAAAGGAAAACCCTCTGGAACCAATGAGCGTCGGCTTAACCTACGAAGTTTGATAAATAGGAGCACTTCACTACTGTCCGGTTAAATGATCCCCGCCGAGCCTGAGATCGAGCGTTGGCGAGGGTTGTAGGCCGATTTCGTTTGGTGCCGATTTGAACTTCACCATCCAAAAACCGCCGGGCCCAGCCCGCATCGGCCAAAGCGCAACGTCAAGCCTGCGCAACCCACGGCGCGCTGGCCAACGCGCTGCTCGAGGGTTTTTGGGATGGCAAGATTCAAGCGCGCCAGCACCAAGCCCGCCGACAGGCCAGACTGCGCGCGCGCCGCGACCACGCCGCGGTACAGCTCGGCGGCTTTGATTGGCACTCGCTGGTGTGCGCGCCGGCGGCATGCCACATGCGATCGGCCAGCTCGAATGGCTTTCTCTTGCGCGAGTGCATCGGCCGTGACCGAGCTTCTCCGCTGCTGCGTTGCGCGTCGCTCTTCGATGATCTGGCGCAGATCCTCGGGCGGCTGCGCTGCCAGCGCCGACTGAAACAGCGCATCGACGATGCTGGACAGGGGCGGCCCGTAAGGCGCGGCCAGGCGATCGAATGCAGCGCCGGCGATGTTGAAGAG
>NZ_JACDCU010000016.1 GCF_013817365.1 Methylibium sp.
GTGACGACCTTCTGCAGCGCGAAAGCGAGTCCGGCGGTGACCAGGCCCAGTGCCGTGGCGAGACGGGTGGGGTCTTCGAACCAGATCGACAGCAGACCGAGGATGAGGAGCACGGCCGTGCCCAGCTTGATCGCCTGGCGGACCCAGAAGTCGACATGCGGGGCGCCGCCCCGCAACCTGCGGCGCGCAAGCCGTTGCGTCAGGCGGCCCAGCCACAGCAACGCGGTGATGAAGACCAGCGTGAACAGCAGCTTCTTGCCGTTGTCGGCATTGAGGCCGACCAGGCGGATCCCGAACAGTTCGAGGGCTTGCGTTTCGCCGACGAGGCGGATCCAGTCTTCCATCGCTAGCGCCCCGTCCGATCACGCACGCTCGGGCACGTCACGCGCAACAGCCGACCTGAGGGCGCACCCATCGTTCTTCGAGGCCTTGGGCCGACGCTACGCCGACGATCTCATGCGGTCACGCAGCGCCTTGATCTGCCCGTGGTTGCGCAGCACGCCCTCATGCTGTTTGCGCACCACCTCCTTGATCGGTTCGGGCAGTTCGCGGCTGAGGGCATTTTCGTAATTCTTCTTCGTGCGGTTCTCGCTGTGCTCGCACTGCTCCAGGATTTCGAGGTCGCTGCGCCCCTCGCCGGTCGGCGGGTGACCGTCCGTGCGGTCGAGTTCGAGCCGCAGCTTGTTGGCAGCTTCGGCGCATTCCTCCGCACGCCGCTCGAGCAGCTTGCGCAGCTCTTGAGACTTCGCCTGCTGGCCGGCGCTGCGCAGCGCCTGTGCGTTGCTGTTGCAGCCTTCGATCAACTCGCTCAGCGTGGCCCTGACTTCATCGGTTTTCATCTCGAACTCCTCGGGTACTTCATGCCGGCATCTGGCAACGGCCGTGCCTTCGAGGAGGCGTTTTTGCAACCCGGCGTGCCCATCCCCGGTTTTCGGGCCTGCGCCTTGCCCGTTTCGGTGTCTCGTTCTTCTTCGAGCCGTGCCGCGTTGGCGCCGGTTTCACAGTCTCACAGGAGCATTGCAATGGTCAACACAGTCGTAGGTGTTTTCGACGAATACACCGAAGCGAAAAGAGCGTGCGAAAAACTCGAAACGATGGGCATCGACCTTCAGGACATCCATGTCGACTCGTCGGCCTCCGGCGAAGACCATCCGTCGCTCGTGTCTTCGCACAAGGAACACGAAGGCGGCATCCGCGGCTTCTTCGCCTCGCTGTTCGGCAGCGACGATTCCGATGAGTCGAGCGGTCACTACTCGGAAGCGGTGCGCCGGGGTTCGGTGGTGGTGACGGTGAATCTGGTCGACGACGGCAAGCTCGACGCGGTGAGCGAAGTGCTCGAGGACTGCGGCGCGATCGACGTCGATGAGCGGGTCCGGCAATGGCAGTCGTCGGGCTACACCGGCTTCGACGAAGGCGCTCGGCCGTACACGAGCGAAGACGCTGCCCGCGAGCGGCAGAAGTTCCAGGTCGTGCAGGAAGACCTGAAGGTCGGCAAGCGCGAGGTCGGTCGGGGCGGTGTGCGAGTGCACCGGCGCGTCAGCGAGTCGCCCGTCGAGGAGCGGGTGACGCTGCGCGATGAACACGCGGTGATCGATCGCAAGCGCGTCGATCGGCCGGCGACGAATGCGGACCTGGCCGACATGGGCGAGAAGGACATCGAGATCCGCGAAACCGCCGAAGAGCCCGTGGTCACGAAGACCGCACGCGTGGTCGAAGAGGTGAGCGTCGGCAAGAAGGCCAGCGAACACACGGAAACCATTCGCGACAAGGTGCGCCGCGCCGATGTGGATGTGGAGCGTATGAGCGACGGCGCCGAGTCGCCCCGATCCCCGACGCACCTGCGAGACGACAAGGCGATGGGCACCCGCACGGCCGACAAGGCGGGCATGGTCACGGGCAGTGGCTATGCGGGACCGGAGCGGCGGCGTCAGCCCGGCGGGCGCAACCCCGTCGGCATAGAACGGCGCGCGGGCATGTGACGTGCGTGTGCAGAGGTAGGCGACCCTCATGTCGGCACGGCGCTTGCCGCTAACGGGCCTCTGCCGAGTTTTCGAATCCTTTCTTTTTGGAGTACGCAATGAAAAAGCTGATCTTTGTCGCACTGGGCGGCTACCTCTGGCGCAAGTTCACCCGCCGCAGCAGCGGCCCGGACTCTCGCTCGCGCTACGACTGACCGAGCGCCAGGCCGCGGGCGCCGGCCGGCAAGCCGGCGCCTTTTTTTGGAGTGACGAGCTCGACAAGATGCGCATGGGCAAGATCGTCGGCGCGCAGATCAACGACCAGGAAGGCAACAAGCTCGGCGACATCGTGCCCGGCTGTCGACTGAGCATTGCAATCGCCAAGGACCAACCTCATGACCCGCAACGGCAAAGCCGATCCCACACCGACCGATTTGCGCCGGCAGGCTCCCGGCGTGGGCCGCACCGAGCAGACCCGCGAACAAGAGGCGGAACCGCGCCTGCCGCACGAGCGTGACGAATCGTCCGACAGCCAGGACACACACGGCCCCGCGGCTGCCGCGCCTTCCAGCGAAGAGCTCGGTGAGAAAGCCTTCGACGACCTTGAGAGCGGTCGACAGGACACCGGCCGCCTGCCGGTGACGGACAAGGTCTATGAAGGGCTGAGGGAAGAACCCGGTCCGATCGAGCAGGGGCCGGACACGCCAACGGCGCAGCACGGCGGCCGCTGAGCCGAATTGCTTCGCTGTTCACCGCGCCCTCGAGCCCGTGAAGAGCACGCTGCTGTCGAGCGCCACGCAGCGGTTGTGGCGTTTCCGTGACCACGCGTTGTTGCAGCAATTCGCGCGCCAACACCGGCAAATGAGGCGTCGCCCACCACCCGGCTGAGGGGGTTGAGCGATGCAACGCACGCGGTTGTGACGAAATGTGAGTGCCGTTCCGTACAGAGTCCATCGCGGCGATGAGGGACGCGGGCCTCTTCCTTTCCTATGAAAGCGGATCAGACGGTCCTGGCCGACCGTGAGAGGGGAGCGGTAGTGGGCCTCAGGTTCGGGTCGACGACGCCGGCAACGCTCGGGGCGCGGCACAGTGGTTGCATCGCATGCGCCACGTTCGTGCCAGCCGCGGAGTCGCCTTGCGGCGGCGGCGCCCAGACAACCGAATCCAGGAGATGTCCCGATGAGATCGATCGCGCTTCGCGTCGAGCACCGCCAGCAACAGTCGCTGTCCCCGCGTTTACAGCAGGCCGTGCGCCTGTTGCAGCTGTCGTCGCTCGACTTCGCACAGGAAGTGCACGACGCGTTAGGCAAGAACCCGTTTCTTGAAGGCGACGAGAGCGACGCGGACGCTCCCGCTGCCGATCTCCCGGAAACCGATGTGGATGCGGGGCTGGCCGCGCCCTCGGCCTCCAGCGCCGACGAACCGTTTCTCGACACATCGGCCGTGATCGACACGAGCCCGGAAGGCGACCCCGACGGCGACGTCGACTACAGCGAGCGCGACAGCTGGCAGGCCGATGGCCTGCTGAGCCAGCGCCGCGGCGAGGAGGGCGACCTGAGCGCGATGGACATGATGGCCGTGCAGACCTCCCTCAACGAACACCTGCACGGTCAGATCAATGTGCTACCGCTGTCGATGCGCGACGTGGTGCTTGCCAAATCGATCGTGGAATCGCTCGACGACGACGGCTACCTGCGCACCGACCTGGACGAGTTGATCGAGCTCACCGAACTGGACCCTCCGGCAAGCCCCGACGAACTGCAGGTCGCCTTGCGGATGGTGCAGTCGCTCGACCCGCTCGGCGTGGCCGCTCGCAGCGTGGGCGAATGCCTGCTGCTGCAGCTCTCGTCGATCGAGGACGGCGGCGAACGGGAGATTGCCTGCAACATCATCACCGACCACCTCGACTGTCTGGCCGCGAAGGATGTGACCGGCCTGGCCCGCAAGCTGAAGCGCACACCCGCCGAGATCGAGGCTGTGTGCGACCGCATCCGCCGGCTCGACCCGCGGCCGGGCTGGCACTTCGGCGCCTCGCAGGTGCAGTACGTGACGCCCGACGTGATCATCAGAAAGCTCCGCGGCCTCTGGCGGGTGCAACTCAACCCGAGCATCGTGCCCAAGGTGCGCCTGAACCATGTGTATGCCGAGATGTTCCAGCGCCACCGGCAGGCCCAGAACGGCGAGATGGCCGCGCACCTGCAGGAGGCCCGCTGGACCGTGCGCAATATCGAGCAGCGCTTCGCGACCATCCTCAGCGTGTCGGAGGCCATCGTCAAACGGCAGAAGCACTTTTTCGAGTACGGCGCGCTGGCAATGAAGCCACTGGGCCTGCGCGAGATCGCCGACGAGGTGGGTCTGCACGAATCCACCGTTTCGCGCGTGACCAACAACAAGTACATGGCCACGCCGCTTGGCGTGTTCGAGCTCAAGTACTTCTTCTCGCGCGCCATGACCACCGCCAGCGGTGGCGCCTGCTCGGCCACCGCGATCCGCGGCGTCATCAAGGACATGATCGAAGCCGAGCGGTCGAACGCGCCGCTCTCCGACGCCGAGATCGCCCGCCAGCTCGCCCAACAGGGGCTGGTCGTGGCTCGCCGCACTGTCACCAAATACCGGCAGTTGCTGAAGATAGAAGCGGTCGAACGCCGCCGCCGAGCAGCTTAGGACGATCTGGGAGCAGGGGCCGGCCGGCTGGTGCAGGAGGCCGACGCATTCACCCCAGCCACTGACCCCTGAAATAAGAAAACGCCGCGGTTTGTGCCGCGGCGTTTTCGATTGACAGCCGGCCTTATTTCGTCTTGGACGACGAAGGCCCACTGCCCGAAGTGCCGCTGCTACCCGACGAACTGCCCGGGCTCGACGAACTCGACGACTTCGAACCGTTGCTCGTATCGCTGCCGCCGGTGCTGCCGCTCATCGAAGAGCGAGACGAGCTGCCCGCACCACTGGAGCCTTGTTCCGGCGCATCCTCGCTCATCCCGCTGAGAAAGTCCGCCCCACTGGCCGAGCCTTCGCCGCTGCCCGAACGGACTGTGCCGCCGGATGCGGTGTGGTCCGAAGACGCGCTGCCACCTTTCGAGCGACTGCCGCGCCATTGGCTGAAGTCGTCGGAGAACTTCTTGTAGCGGTCCTGGCGCCACGACTGGTAGTCGTCGTCGAGGTTCTTCATCTGCTCGGAGCGCCACTGGTGGTAGTCGGGATCGTGGTGCTGCTGCGAGCTTCCCTGACCGCCGCCACCGCCGCGCGCCCAGTCGTTGTGGCCGCCCTGGGAACTGGATGAGCCGCCCGCCTGCGAGCCGCCACTGAAGCCGCCCTGCAAACCGCCGTAGGTGCCGCCCTGCGAACCGCCCCAGTCGCCGCCCTGAGAGCCGTGGCCGCCGGAACCGCCCTGCGGGCCGCTGTAGCCATGGCCTTGCGAGCTGCCCCAGTCGCTGGGCTGGCCGCTGCCGCCGCTGTACATGCCGCCTTGCTGCTGGCCGTAACCGCCTTGCGAGCCCTGGCGACCCTGTCCCTGAGAGCCGCTCCAGTCTTCCTGCGAGCCCTGGCGGCCGCCTTGCTGGTCGCGGTAGGAGCCGCCTTGCTGGTGGCTGCCGAAGCCGCCGCCCTGAGAGCCGTAGCCCCCCTGGTCGTGCTGCGAGGAACCCCAGTCGCCCTGCCAGCCGCGGCCGCCGCTTTGCTGGCCATGACCACCGCCGCCTTGCTGGCTGTTGCCGTACATCCCGCCTTGCTGCTGGCCACCGTAGCCCCCGTAGCCGCCCTGCGAGCCGCCGTAGCCGCCGCCGGACTGGCCTGATTGCCCGCGGGAGCCGCCCCCTTGTTCGTGCTGGTCGCCATAGCCGCCGCCTTGCGAGCCGCCGCCAGGGGTGCCCTGTGAACCACGCCCCTGGCTGCCGCCCTGCTGGCCGCCGTAGCCGCCCTGCGATTCGCCACTGGAGCCGCCTTGCAGTTCGCGCCCACCACCTGTGTAGTAGCCGCCCATTTCCTCGCCGCGGCCCGGGCCTTGCGATGAGCCACGGCCCGAGCTTTCGGACGGGCTTTTTGACGCGCCGCGCTGGCTGCTGCTGCCGTGCCCTTGCTGGCGATCCTCGCCTTGCGACGATTGGCGGTCATTCTCGGACGATCGGCCTTGCCCTTGATAGTCGTGCTGAGCCATTTCGATTCCTTTCTGGAAAGAGTTGTCGTTCCGACCGCCGCTACCGCTCGCGACGCATTGCCAGTGGCAAAGTCGCGCGTCGTCGTGCAGAGGAAAACGGTTCGGCTCGTCAGACCGGTAGCGCAGCAATCCTCATTCCCAACTGCCCCCTCGAGCACCATCCGCGCCCTTGACTTTGTTGCCTTGCGCGTCCCGAGTTCCTGCTGTCCGGTGCAGTTGGCATCAGGAGCGCGGCTGCACGGCTTGCTGCCGGCCGGCCACTCGCCTTCATCGGGCATGACGCTTGCGGAGCCGCCTGCCGATGACCCTGAACAGAAATGCCGTGCGTGACGCCGCTGCCGGTCGGCGAGCCCGCCGCGTCGGCGCTGCACACCGCCTTGCCGCAGCGTGGCCGCTCGTCGCATCGGTCGTCCTGCTCGCGGCTTGCGCAAGCGGCCCGCCGACGTCGAAGGGGGAGGCTTCGTCGGCGGTCGGCGAGGCGCCGGCCGAGCCTGCGGCCATGCCGAACGCTCAGATGCAGGCCGTGCTCGACCAGCTGGCCGCCTTCGGCAACGAGCCCATCGTCAACTTGAGCGCCCCGGCCGCGCGCGTGCAGCCGGGGCTGCCCGAGGCCGTGAGCGCACTGCTGCAGGGGCAGGGCCGCAGTACCTTGCCGGAGGTGGTGGCGCGCGTCGAGAACCACCTGATCCTCGGCGCCAATGCCACGGCGATGCCGGTGCGCGTATACGGGCCGCCCGGCGATGGGCCGCATCCCGTGCTGCTCTACTTTCATGGCGGTGGCTGGGTGCTGGGGGATCTGGAGCAGGGCGACGCCGCGGCGCGTGCGCTCAACAACGCGGCCCGGGCCATCGTGGTGGCGCCTCAATACCGGCAGGGGCCGGAGCACCGCTTTCCTGCAGCGCACGGCGATGCCTGGGCGGCCTACCGCTGGACGCTGGCCAACGCCGCGAGCTTCGGCGGCGATCCGGCGCGCGTGGCGGTGGGGGGCGAAGGCGCAGGTGGCAATCTCGCGGCCAGCGTGGCGATCCGGGCCCGCGACGAGCGCGCGCCTTTGCCGGTGCACCAGCTGCTGGTCTATCCGATCACCGACGTCGGGCTCGACACGCCGTCGCACCGCCAATACATCGACGCGCGCCCGCTCGGCACGCCGGAGCTGCTGTGGTTCTTCAGCCACTACCTGCGCAGCCCGGTCGAAGGCACCGATCCGGCGTTCTCGGTGCTGCGCACGCCGAATTTCGCCGGCCTGCCGGCCGCCACGGTGATCACCGCCGAAATCGACCCGCTGCGCTCGCAGGGCCGCGCTTATGCCGAGCGGCTGCGCAGTGGCGGGGTGGCGGTGGATTACCAAGATTACGCAGGCGTAAGCCACGGTTTTTTCGGTCTGGGCAGGGTGGTGGAACTGGCCAACGAGGCGGTGGTGCAGGCGGCACGCGGGTTGCGGGAGGCTTTCGATCGCCCATAGCCCTGCGGCAGCCGTTACGAACGCCTTTACCGGCGATCGGCAATTCGCTCCGGGGCCGCCCCAAGCTGTTGGTCCGGCACAGTTCGACCCCCCGCCCTCTGTACGCCTGTGACGGTGCCTACCGCACGCACTTCCACCTTGCGGACAGGTTTGGCACGCAGCTTGCCTTGGTTGTTCTGCCAACCTGCAAGACGTGCCTCGCGGCATGCGGCAGACACCCAAAGGAACAAGACCGTGACCTCGCTTTCCTACTCGACCCCCGACACCCGTTCGCGCTACGGCGCCGTGCAGCCCCTGGCGATGCGCTCGACCACGCGCAGTCTGCGCCAGAACCACGTCCTCGAAGCAATGCCCGACGACGTCTGGGAGCGGCTCTCACCTTCGCTCGAACTGGTGCCGCTGGCCGCAGGCAAGCTGCTTCACGGTGCAGGCATCGGCTTCGAGAATGTGTACTTCCCGACGCAGGCCGTGATCTCGCTGCAGTACGCCATGAAGAACGGCGACGCCTCCGAGGTCGCCCGCATCGGCTACGAGAGCGTGTGCGGCGTCTCGCTGCTGATGGGCGGCGACACCGCCCCCAGCCGGGCGATCGTGCAGCACCCGGGGTACGCCTTCCGCATCCGCGCCAGTGTTCTGCAGCGCGAGTTCGATCTGGGCGGGGCGGTGAGCCGCCTCTTGCTGCGCAGTGCTCAGTGCCTCATCTGCCAAGCCGCGCAGACGGCCTTGTGCAACCGCCACCACCGCGTCGAACAGCAGCTGTGCCGCTGGCTGCTCATCAGCCTGGACCGCGTGCCGGGCAACGAACTGACCGTGACGCACGAGTGGATCGCCAACGCGCTGGGCGTGCGGCGCGAGAGCGTGACGCAGGCGATTCTCAAGTTGCGCGGCCAGGGCTGCATCACCAACGGCCGCAACAGCATCACCGTGCTCGACCGTGCGGGGATCGAGGCGCGCTCGTGCGAGTGCTACAGCGCCATCAAGCACGAATGCGACCGGCTCGCGCCGGACCGCAACGACGTCGACCAGCACGACCACCGGGCAGCCCGCAACGCCTCGCAAGTCCGCAGTTACGCCGACTGAGCCAGGACTCCCGTCTTGTCGGCGGCAAACGCCGGCAACGGCGAATGCGGCGCGGCGCTCCGGGGTTCGGGTCCGCGACTTGCCGTGATCCCTGTGATGCCTGGATCTCCGGCATCCGACACAGGAGAGACGATGCACGAAACTGCCCTTGAGAAGCGGTCCGGCGAGCGGGTCGCCGAGCTGGCTCCTAGACCGACGACGATTGCCGCGCCGCCGGCTGTGCCCGGCCCGGCGCCGACGCCGCCCGAGATGCCCCCGCCCACGCTACCCCCGGCGCCCGAGCCGCCGCCGCCCGAAATCGATGATCCGCAACCGCCGGACAGTCCCGTGCCGGTGCGCGAGCCGCCCGCCATGCCGCCGCCCATGGCGGTGTGGATGAGCGGCGGACGGCGTTCGGAAGCGCGCCTCCACTGAGGGTCTTGCGAGCCGCCGGGCCTTCGGCGCCCGCCGGTCGCCTCGTCGCCGGAGTTGCGGCGGGCAATGCGTGCAACAAGCGCCCGCCACCCCGGCTTTTCCGCGCCTGAAGGCGTCGCGTCTCTTGTCAGACTTCGCCCGAAGTAATCGTCGGCGGGGTGAGGCATGGACGGCAAGACACCAGGATTCGAGATCGACTGGGATTGCGGCGAAGGCGGGGTGCGCCTGCCGCGCCCGCTGGCCGAAGCGCCCGCGGGTTTTCGCTATGACGTGCTGGCGGACTGGAAAGACCGGATCGACCGGCTTCACCGCGACGCCGAATCGGCGCTGTATCCCGACAAGCGCAGCCGCGAACTGCAATCGCAGCGGGTGCAGAACGAACGCCGCCGGCTTCTGTGCGAGCGCCTGAGCGGCCGCACGGTCGTGATGGCCGAGCCGCTCGTCAACGGCGACGTGCTGCTGCATCTGGACACGGGCAAGGCCGTGGTGATGTATGCGCACGCCGAAGACGTCAAGCTCGAGGTCGTGGCCGATTCCGGCCATGCGCGCCGGCTGGCCGCACGAGACGGCACTGGCGATTTCTACCTGCGTGAAGACCTTCCCGAAGCGACTCGCATCGAAACGTCCATGGACGCCGCCGCCGACGCGGGCAGCGAAGCGCTGTGCTGATGCGGCCGCGCAAGCGCGGGTTAGCGTCCGTCGCAAGCGGCCTGCTTCGCGCAGACGCACCGTGAAGCCTCACCACCCCGATCGCCGCCCGCTGCAGTGCTATCTGCTCGGCCTGGCACTCGTCGCCGTCGGTGCCGGCGTGATGGAGTGGCTCGACTCCTGGCTGCCGCTTGCGCTCGCCGGCTCGGCCTCGCTGATGCTGACCGTGCCCCTGGTTCGGCAGATCGCTGCTCGCAAGGCGTCGTCCGGCGAACGGCGACGCAAACGCTGAGCCACGCAGCGCCCTCTTCGTCGCCAGCAGGCGAGCCGCTTGCTGTAGTTGCTCGATGACCACATCGCGCGCCGCTGTGCGGCGGGCATCTTCAGCAACCTTCGAGGAGAAACACATGGCTGATTCGAAATACGTTACCGGGCTGTTCCGTGACAAAGAGAGTGCCGAGCAGGCCTATCAATCCGTCACCGACCGGGGTTACGGCAAGAACGATGTGAACCTGGTCATGTCTGACGACACGCGCAAGAAGCACTTCACCGATACCTCCGGCAAACCGACCGAGATGGGCACCAAGGCCGCTGAAGGCGCGGGCATCGGCGGCGCCATCGGCGGCACCGTGGGCGCCATTGCGGCGGCCGTGGCGGCGGTCGGCACCAGCATTGCGCTGCCCGGCTTGGGCCTGGTCATCGCTGGCCCGATCGCCGCGGCTCTGGCCGGCGCGGGCGCCGGCGCGGCGACCGGCGGGCTGGTCGGCGCACTGATCGGCTGGGGAATTCCCGAGGAGCGCGTGAAGGAGTACGAAGCTGGCATCAAGGAAGGCGGCATCCTGATGGGCGTGAACCCGCGCAATCCGGAAGACGCGGCCTTTTTCCAGGAAAACTGGCGCGCCTCGCGCGGCGAGCACGTCGGCTATTGAGAGAAACGGGTTGCCAAGCCGCCGAGACGGGTGCATCGACGCATGCTGCACGGAAGGCGTCCGGTAAGGCGCCAGGGGCAAGGCTTGAGGCGGACCTTGCCCGCGGTCACCGCTTCAGCGCGGGTCGCGCGGTCTCTAGCGGCTTGGCAGAGGGAAAGCGGCAAATGTCGTTCCCGATCTTGCTTGTGGCCTGCGTCACTTTCAAGGACGCGCCTCACCCCTCGATCGGCGTCCCCAACCACAAGTGCATCGCCGCCGCGGCAATCGCGGCCCCCCCCGCGGCCACGCTGATCTGGTTGAGGCCGCGCGCCACGTCGCCCGCGGCGTATAAACCCCTGATAGTCGTGCGCTGATGCCGGTCGGTCACCAAGTAGCCGTTGCCATCGACCTTTGCGCCCAGTGCCGCACCGAGTTCCGAATGCACGGTCAGACCCAGAGCGCTGTACAGCGCATCGCACTCGGTCTGCGCGGCACCGTGGCGCACCGTCACGCGGCCTTGCCACAGTCGGATGCTTTCGATCGGCGCCTCGACGAGCGCAACGCCGGAGCGGGCGAGACGGCGGCGGTCGGCGGGGTCGGGTGCGAGTGCAGGGCCGGCGCGAAAGATCGTCAGGTGCGGGGTGAAGTGGCGCAGATACAGCGCTTCTTCGATGCCGGCGGCGCTGTCGGCGATCACGCCCACACGCTGGTCGATCACTTCGAAGCCGTCGCACACCGGGCAGTAGCGCAGCGCGCCGCTACGCAGCGCCTCGGCCAAGTGCGGCATGGGCGGCGTCACGTCGCTTGCGCCGCTGGCGAGCAGCACGCTGCGTGCGCTGATCTGCTCGCGGCCGTAGCGAACGATGAAACCGCCGCCGTTCGCCTCGATGGTCTGCACGCAACCGGCGGCAAAGCGTGCGCCGTAGCGCTCGGCTTGCGAGCGCATCGCCGCGACGAGTTCGCCGCCGGCCACGCCCTCGGGATAGCCCGGCACGTTGTGCGAACGTGGAATGCTCGCCGCACGGCTCGCGCCTTCGTCGATGACGAACACGCGCCGCCTGAATCGCGCCAGGTAGATCGCTCCGGTCAGTCCGGCCGGGCCGCCGCCGACGATCATTGCATCGCAGTGGGCCGAACCGCTTTCGGCCGGCATGTGTTCGAACTCACGCGATGGAGCGGTCGGGCTCGGAGGGGGTGGAGATGTCGCGCAGGGCCTGGTCGATGTGGCCGTCCTGGCGGGTGGCCAGGTCGCCGAGCGACACGATGCCGATCACCGCACCGTCATCGTCGACCACCGGCACACGGCGGATCTGCGAATGGCCCATCTGCTCCATCACCTGCTCCGTGCTCTGCGCCTCGGTGCAGCAGCGCGTGGACTCGGTCATCACGTCGCCCACCAGCGTTTCGGCCGGGTCCAGGCCGGCCGCGGTGGCGCGCACGGTGATGTCGCGGTCGGTGATCATGCCGACCAGGCGCTTGCCTTCGCACACGGGCAGCGAACCGACGTTGAGTTCGTCCATCATCTGCGCGGCGCGTTGCAGCGATTCCTCGGGGCCGATCACTTCGACGTCGCGCGTCATCACTTCGGAGATGGTCGTCATGGCGTGATCCTCAAGGTTCGCGGTGGTGGGTGTGGGCGAAAAAGCAACCCGCGTTCCCGATCGGCGTTCACTGCGCGGGAGAAGCGGCCGGCGAGGCAGGAGCCGCCGAGGCAGACGTGTCCATCGGCGCCGTGATGGACGATGCGGCCGTGGCTGCGGGACCTCCCGATGCCGCCTGCACCGCCGGGTCCGCACCTGGCGCAACGGGCGCTGCGGAAGGCGCGGCACCGGCCGGTTGTGCGGTCAGCGGCTGGGCGGTCGCGGAGACGCGCCAGATCACGTTGCCCACGTCGTCGGCGACCAGCAGGCCGCCGCGCCGGTCGATCGCCACGCCCACCGGCCGGCCCATGGCTTCTTCGTCTTCGTTGAGAAAGCCGGTGAGCACGTCGACCGGCAATTCCTTCGTCGGCTTCGCGCCGTCGAAGGCGACGAACACGACCTTGTAGCCGGCGCGCGGCTTTCTGTTCCAGGAGCCGTGTTCGCCGATGAACATGCCTTCGGCGAACTGCGGGGGCAAGGCATTGCCTGCCGAATGCGCCAAGCCGAGGGCGGCGACGTGCGTGCCGAGCGCGTAGTCGGGCACGATGGCTTTTTCGACCAATTCGGGCTTGGGCGGCTCCACCCGCTCATCGACATGCTGGCCGTAATAGCTGTAGGGCCAACCGTAGAAGCCTTTCTCCTGCACCGAGGTCAGGTAATCGGGCACAAGATCGCTGCCGATCTCGTCGCGTTCGTTGACCACCGTCCACAGCATGCCGCTGTCGGGCTCCCAGGCCATGCCGTTCGGGTTGCGCAGGCCCGAAGCGTAGATGCGGTGCAGGCCGGTCTCGGGGTCGATCTCCCAGATCGCGGCGCGGCCCGTTTCGGCCTCCATGCCGTTTTCCCCAACGTTGCTGTTGGAGCCGACGGTGGCGAAAAGCCGCGAGCCGTCGGGGCTGGCGATGATGTTCTTGGTCCAGTGGTGGTTGAGCGGCCCGCCCGGCAGGTCGACCACGTGCTCGGCCTTGTCGTTGATGCTCGTCTGGCCTTCGCTGTAGGGGAAGCTGACCACAGCGTCGGCATTGGCGACGTACAGCTTGTCTTCGATCAGCGCCATGCCGAAAGGCGAGTGCAGGTTCTCGAGGAACACCGCCCGCAGCTCGGCCTTGCCGTCCCCGTCGGCGTCGCGCAGCAAGGTGATGCGGTCGGCGCTCGGCACGCCCGCGCCGGCGCGGGCCATCACCTTGTTCATCACCCAGGTCTTGATGCCCTTGCGCTCCGGGCGTTCGGGGGCGTTGCTCTCGGCCACCAGCACGTCGCCGTTGGGCAGAACGTAGACCCAGCGCGGATGGTCCAGGTCGCGGGCGAAGGCCGTGACCGTGGTGCCGGGTGCGGGCATCGGCGTGCTGCCTTCCGGCCAAGGCACGGCCTGGGCGATGTTGACGGTCGGGATCAACGTCTTGTTCGGCTCGGGTAGCTGCGGGTCGGGGCCGATGCCGGCGGAGACGGGGAGCTTGGCGGTCTCGCCACACGCCGTCAGTCCCAACGTGAGCGCAACAGCCAAAGCGACAGTGGGGGACAGCGGTCGTGTGTTCATGAGGGGGCCTTACAAGACTTCGAGCGGGGATGGGAGTGATGCAGACGCAGTGCGCGAGAGTCGGCGTGGCCTGCATCCCCGTTTGGCGAGGCGCAATGCCGCAGCGCGAATGCATCAGCGTTGTGCTGAAGAATTGGCAAGAACCGTTCCCGCTGGCCGTGCGCCGCGCGGCACGGGCCTTGCCGTGCCCTTGCTTCCGCCTTCGTTACTCGCCTTGTGCGGGCGCAGGCAGGCGGTCCGCTTTCGCCGTGCCATCACCCCTTCTCGGATCCACCATGCCGACGCTGCACCCTGCCGATCCGCTGCACCGCCGAGCTTTGCAGTGGTGCGCCGCTGCCACGTTGTGGCCGCTGCGCAGCCTGCTTCACCGGGCCGCGCATCCGTTCGGTGCGGCGCAAGCCTTCCGCTCGCCCGACCGCCGGATGCTCGAGGACGTCATCCTGGAGCGCTATGCCGCCAGCCCCCGCCGGCTCGAGGTGCTGTTCGTCGGCACCCGTTGGTATACGGGGGCGTACGAGCGCCTGCTGGCGGGCCACGGCTACCTCACGATAGACGTCGATCCGCGGGCCGCGTGCCACGGCAGCGCGCAGGGGCATGTGACCCTGTGCGCCAGCGAGGCGGCGGCGTGCTTTGCGGCCGGCCGCTTCGACGTGATCGTGTTCAACGGTGTGTTCGGCTGGGGCCTCGACGAACGTGGCGCCGTCGAGGCGGCAGTGAGCGGGTTCCACTGCCTGTTGCGCGAAGGCGGCGAACTGGTGGTCGGATGGAACGACGTGGCCTTGCGCCGGCCGTTTGCGCTGAGTGAGTTGAAGGCACTACACGCCTACGAGCGCTTCGCCTTCCAGACCGATGGACCTCTTGTATTGGAAGTACGGGGCCCGAATCGGCACCGCTTCGAGTTCTTTCGCAAGCCGTTCAGGAGCGCGCCGGGCGACCGCGGGGACCGGGTCGCGATTTCCGGCGCCTGATTCAGCGCAGGAATCGACGCCCCGCTACTTGAGCGAACACATCGGCAGCATCAGAGCGGGCGCGGTGGCCCACACCACGCCCACCAGCGCGAGCCAGGCGCTGCCCGAAGCCGCCACGGCGAGAAGGCCGCGCGAGCCCTGCGGCTGCCGTACGCCGTCCGAGCGCAACAGCAGCCAGGTGATCCAGGCCATGGCCAGCACGCTCGCCGCAATCAGCAGCACCCGCAGCAGGCTGGTGCCGAGCAGCGGCACCTCGGCCCAGCCGCTGGTGCAGCCGGCCGCCACCAGCACATACAGGCCGAAGAAGTGCAGCGCCCACACGATGAACGGCCCGCCGCCTTGCCACAGCGGCCCGGCGATGCGTTCGCGAAAGGCCTCCACGCTTCGCCCTGCTTTGCGCGCCTTCCGCGCTCAGTGTTCGCCGAGTCGCTTCGCGACCTGACGGCGGCCCATCATCGCGCCGCTCACGGCGGCGAGCAGCGCCAGCACCATGGCGCCCAGCGCGGTCCAGATGGTTGCCGACGCATAAGGCTGGGCCTTGGCGGCGGCTTTCTCCACACGGGCGCCCGCCTGCGAGGCGAGGTCCTGGAAGCCCTGCTTGGCCGCTTCGGCCGCTTTTGCGGGATCGTTGCGGGCGGCTTCCACCCGTTGTTGGATGTCGGCGAGGCTCGAGCGAGCCTCGCTCTGTGACATGCCGGTGGCAGCGGCGACCAGTTGCACCGTCTCGGGGTCGTTGAGGCGGTCGATGATCCGGTCGACGTCGCCGCTCGCCAGTTGGCTCATGTCGGTATTGCGGACCACCGATGTCGCACCTTGAGTGATGCCGCCCAGCAAGCCGGAAGCGCCGCTGGCCAGCATGCCGATGCCGCTGCCGGCCATGTACATGACGGCCAGGATCGAAAGCACCCAGACCAGCACCCCTTCGATGAGGCCGGACGCCTTGTCATAGACCATCCCGGTCCGCGTGGCGACCATGCCGCCGATGAAGAGCGCGATCAGCAGCGTCAAGCCGCTCCAGATCGCTGCGCCGGTGCCGATACGGCCGGCATCGAGGTTCTGGGTCGGACCGATGTTCGCCGTCGACACGCCGATGGCCAGGCCGAGCGTGCTGAGCAGCAGGAACACGCCTATGCCCACCAGGAAGCCGCCCCACACGCCTCCCCAGGCGACGCGATAACCCGAAAGGGGGACGCCTGATGCGCCTGTGGTCCGATCGTGCATGCGCGGTGTTTCCTGATAAGCCATTGCTTTTCTCCTGGGGAATGTCGTGGGTTGGAGCGACTCCCCATTTAGCAATCGGCGTACCGGGATGGCACGAACGGCTTGGAACAGAGCGGTCTTTCCCGCGCAACTCGGGGCGTTGGAAAACAGCACGGCTTCCGATACTTCGACAAACCGGGCGCTGCGACCGGGCCGCGCCCATGCCGCGAGCGCCGAGGCGGCCGCCTCACAAAAACCAAGGACCTCATGAAATCGTTTGTCGGCAACCTCAGACTGGCGCACAAGTTCCTGCTCATCGGCGCACTCGCCGCGGCAATGCTGGCCCTGCCCAGTGCCTTGGTCGTGAGCTCGGGGATCGACAAGCTGCGCTTCGCCCAGGCGGAGCTGGCCGGTATCGGCCCGGCGCACGACGCGCTGCGGCTCGTTCAGCTCACGCAGCAGCACCGCGGGCTCGCTGCGGGCTTCCTGAGCGGCACCGAGGCCCTGGGCCCACAGCGGCAGGCCAAACAGTCCGAGGTGGACAGCGCGCTCGCACGGTCGCAGGCGTCGGTCGCTTCGCTGGGCGACGCCAAACTCACTGAGCTGAGCGAGCGCATCGCCACCGACTGGGAGGCGCTGGCCAAGGACATCGGCGCCACGAACATGCTCGGCTCGCGCAGCTTCCTGCGCCACACCGCGCTGATCGAGGAGCAGCTCGCGCTGATCGAAGACATCAGCCATGTCTCGGGCATCGCGCTGCATCCCGAACGCTCAGGGCGATTCCTGCAGACAGGCGTGCTGCGGCATCTGCCTCATTTGACCGAAACCCTGGGCCGCATGCGCGACCGCGGGACAGTGCAACTGAGCAGCGGCCTGGCTTCGCCGGAAGAAAAGACGCGTCTCGAAATGATGGGCGTGGCGACCCGGGCTCACTACCTCGACGCCCGCAAGGTCCTGGCGCTGGCGGTGCAAGGCAGCCCGGCGTTGCAGGAAGCTATCGCGGCATCGATGGACGTTGCGATGGCTTCGACCGAACAGGCGCTGAAGCTGGCCGACGAGCAGATCGTGAAGGCCGAGCCGCTGAGCTTTTCTTCCAGCGACTACTTCGCCACGACCACGCGCGTCATCGACGAGCAGTTCGTGCTGATCGAGGCCGCGTTCCAGGCGCTGGACCAGATGCTGCGGCAGGACGTGGCCGCGGCCCGCCTGCAGCTTGTCGCGGTGCTCAGCGGCATCACCGTGCTTGCGGTCATGGCGCTGTTCATCATGTGGACCGTGACCCGCACGACGACCCGATCGGTCGGCACGGCGCTGCGTCTGGCCGAGTCCGTGGCCAAGGGCGACCTGTGCTCCAAGGTGCACACGGAAGGCCGCGACGAGATCGCTCAGCTGCTGCGCGCGCTCGGCTCCATGAACGACAGTCTCGTGCGCGTGGTGTCCGACGTGCGCACCAACGCCGAGGGCGTGGCGACGGCCAGCATGCAGATCGCGCAGGACAACCAGGATCTCAGCCAACGCACCGAGGAGCAGGCCAGCGCGATCGAGGAAACCGCGGCGTCGATGGAGCAGCTCGGCTCAACCGTGCGCCAGAACGCCGACAACGCCCGGCAGGCGAATCAGCTCGCCTCGAAGGCCTCCAGCGTCGCGGTGAAGGGCGGTGAGGTGGTGGGCCAGGTGGTCGACACCATGAAGGGCATCAGCGAAAGCTCCAGGCGTATCGCCGAGATCATCCAGGTGATCGACGGCATCGCGTTCCAGACCAACATCCTCGCGCTCAACGCCGCGGTGGAAGCGGCTCGCGCCGGCGAGCAGGGCCGCGGCTTCGCCGTGGTGGCCGGCGAGGTGCGCAGCCTGGCCCAGCGCAGCGCCGAGGCGGCCAAGGAAATCCGCGGCCTGATCGCCACCAGCGTCGAGCGCGTGGAGCAGGGCACGACCCTCGTGGGTCGCGCCGGCGCGACGATGCAGGAGGTGGTGGCGTCGATCCAGCGGGTGAGCGACATCATGGTGGAGATCAGCAGCGCCAGCACCGAGCAGAGCGCCGGCGTGGCGCAGGTCGGCGAGGCCGTGAGCCAGATGGATCAGGCCACGCAGCGCAACGCCGCGCTGGTGGAAGAAAGCGCGGCCGCGGCCGAAAGCCTCGAGCAGCAGGCGCAGCAGCTCGTCCAGGCGGTGGCCGTGTTCAAGCTCGAAGACACGGCCCACAGGGCGCCGCCGACCGTGCATGTCGAAGCCGCACCGGCGGCCGGTGGCTGGGATGGCACCGAGCGCCGCGGCCCCGACCGCGCGAAGAATGTGACGCGGCCCGCGTTCGGCAAAACCGAAGCGGCAGCGCCGAAGGCAGAGCCACCCACGCTGACCGACGAGCCGGAGCTGGCCGAAGCTGCTGGCAGCGCCGCACTGCCACCGCCCGAAACCGAGCCCGAGCAGAAGGTCATCTGAGTACGGGCCTCGTGCGCCTGCCTGTGTGTGTCGGGCGCTTGCCAACGCGGCGCGAGCCCTTCCGCGGTGCTGTCGGGTTCTAGCCCATCCAGGCCGGCAGAAAGTTGACCAACCCCGCCAGCACCAGCCCCTGCAGCGTCACGTAGTGCCACATCAGCGCGGCGCTGTCCAGGCTGGCGCTGGCGCGTTCTTTCAGCAGGCCGCAGGCGGCTCGCGCGATGACGTAGCCGCCCATGATCAGCAGCAGGAACACGTGCAGGCCCTGAAAGGCCAGCATCGCGCTGACCGTCGCGCTCCAGGCGTGCGTGCTCGGCGCGAGGCCGGCCTCGCGGTGGCCCAGAAATTCGGCGGCGAAGGCGCCCGTGGCGCAGGCCATCGCAAGGATCACCAGCAGCGTCACCGCCGTGCGTGAGCGCAGCAGCCGGCGCGAGAAAAACAGCGCGGCAGAGCCCGCGATCAACAGCCCCGCCGAGAGCAACGGCCAGTGCGCCGCCGGCAGCGCTGCCCCTGGCGGCGGGCAGACGTCCGCACGCATCGACACGTGGATGTGCGCGAACGCCAGCGAGGCGAAGATGGTCGCGTCGACCACCAGCAGCAGCACCATGGCCCACCACGCGTGCTTGGCCGAGCCGGCGGCGGCGATCGGCACGTCGTGGTGTCCGCCGATGCGCGCGGTGAGCTGCGCAGGCGCGCGATCCGACTGCCACAGCCACACGAGGATCGCGACCAGCGCGGTCAGGCCGCAGGCGAACGCCAGCGCGATCAGCTTGACGGTGAGCAGCAGGAAGAAACCCGCCGTGCCGAGCGCCGCGATGAAGGGTGTCCAGCCGTCGCCCGGCAACTGCACGAGGTGCAGAATGCGCGCCGAGATCGGGCTGGTGATGAGCGTCTCGCGGGCGCCGGTCACCGTGCCGGGCAGCCAGTGCCGGCCGCTCTCGACTTCTTCGGACAGGCTCGGCCGCTGCCACAGCGGATCGCGTCCCTCGATCTGCGGAATGCTGCGCACGCCGTAGGACTCGTTGGGCAGCCATTCCAGGGTCGGCGCGCCCCACGGGTCCTCGTGGGGGCGAGACGGAAGGCGCACCGTGCGGATCAGATCGACGAGAAAGAGCACTACGCCTGCCGCCAGCACGAACGCTCCCACGGTGGACAGCAGGTTCAACCCGTTCAGTCCCAGCCCGTCGGCGTAGGTGTACACCCGCCGCGGCATGCCCAGCAGGCCGGAGATGTGCATCGGAAAGAACGCCAGGTTGAAGCCGGCGAACATCAGGCCGAAGACCCACTTCGCCAGGCGCTCGGACAGCCGGTTGCCATTGAGCAGCGGCAGCCAGTAGTACAGCGCGGCGAACATCGGAAACACCATGCCGCCGATGAGCACGTAGTGGAAATGCGCGACGATGAAGTAGCTGTCGTGCACCTGCCAGTCGAAGGGCACCACCGCGACCATCACGCCGGTCAGGCCGCCCAACACGAAGATGAACAGGAAGCCGATCAGAAAGAGCGTGATCGAGTTCATCTGCGCGCGCCCGCGCCACAGCGTGGCGATCCACGCGAACACCTGGATGCCGCTCGGGATTGCCACCGCCATGCTGGCTGCAGACACCAATGCCATCGACATCGCGCCCAGCCCCGCGGTGAACATGTGGTGCACCCACAGCGCGAAGCTGAAGAAGCCCACGCCGACCAGCGCGACCACCACCGCGCGGTGCCCGACCAGCGGCGTGCGCGCCACCACCGGCACCATCATCGAGACCATGCCCGCGGCCGGCAGGAAGATGATGTAGACCTCCGGGTGGCCGAAGAACCAGAACAGGTGCTGCCAAAGCACCGGGTCGCCGCCGCGCTCGGCGATGAAGAAGGGCCAATCGAAGGCGCGCTCCATCTCGAGCAGCAGCGTGCCGGCAATGATGGCCGGGAAGGCGAACACGATCATGAAGCCGACCACCAGCATCGACCACGCATACACCGGCATCTTGCCGAGCGACATGCCCGGCGCGCGCGTGAGCAGGATGCCGATGATCAGCTCGATGGCGCCGGCAATCGCCGAGATCTCGATGAAGCCGATGCCCAGCAGCCACCAGTCGGCGTTGGTGCCCGGCGAGAACTCGGTGCCCGTGAGCGGCGGGTACATGAACCAGCCGCCGTCGGGCGAGGCGCCGAAGAAGATGGTGCAGAAGAACACCAGCCCGCCCACCGCATAGGCCCAGAACGCATAGGCCGACAGGCGCGGAAAAGGCAGGTCGCGCGCACCCAGCATGTTGGGCAGCAGGTAGACCGCGATCGCCTCGACCATCGGCACGGCGAACAGGAACATCATCACCGTGCCGTGCATGGTGAAGACTTGGTTGTACGTGTCGGCCGAAAGCAGCGTGTTCTCGGGCACCGCGAGTTGCGCGCGCATCAGCAGGCCCAGCACACCGGCGAGCACGAAGAACAGCAGGGCGGTGGCGATGTAGAGCACGCCGACCTGCGTGTTGTTGACCGCCGAGAACCAGCGCCAGCCGCTCGGCGGCTTCCAGGCGTGCTCGAGTCGCTCCAGCTCTTCAGGCGGGCGCGGCAAGGTGTTGGGCAGGGCGCGTTCGGGCATCGGCGCTCCGTCGCTCGCCTTGCGATCCGGCTCGGCCTGCGAGAGGGGCCGTGGCGCCCGGGGCTCGCTCATTTCAGTGGTCCACCTTGGCGCTGTGCGCCGTTCGCGATGAATGAAACGCCAGCGCAAGGGTCTGACGTCGGCCCGTTGCGGACGTTCAACGCGCGTTGCTGTTGCTTTGCAAATGTTGTGCGGGGGCAAAGCCGCGGGCGGGCGGCGGGCTTCGCTTCAGTGCGGCGGTGGGGG
>NZ_JACDCU010000221.1 GCF_013817365.1 Methylibium sp.
CCCTTGAGCGACTGCGAGGCCACCTGCAGGCCGGCCACTTGCGCGCCTTGGCTATCACCGGGTCCAGCTACAGCACCGGTGAGCACCTGACTTTCTACGAGGCGGTGGACGAGATCGCGCCATGGGCGCGCTCGCAACGCGTTGCCGTGCGCGCCCGCCTGACGCATGAGCATCTGATGGCCTCGTCGGCGATTCCGTTCATCTTCCCGGCAGTGCCTCTGCCGGTCCTGGGACGCTGCGATCACGTGGGCGACGGCTCGATGCGGCAGTCGGCACCGATCTCGCCCGCCGTGCATCTGGGCGCCGATCGCATCCTCGTCGTTGGCGCCGGACGGCTGCACGAGCCGGTAGGCGCACGGGCCGCGGTCGTCGGCTACCCGAGCCTGGCGCAGATTGCCGGACACGCGCTGTCGAACATCTTTCTGGATGCGCTGGCCGTTGACATCGAACGGCTGCAGCGCGTCAACCACACGCTGTCGCTGCTTGGACCCGAAGCACGCTCCCGCACTTCACTGCGGCCGATCGAGCTGCTGGTGATCGCGCCGAGCCAGCGCCTGGACGACATTGCCGCGCACCACTTGCAGGCGCTGCCGGCACCGGTGCGCGCCATGCTGCGAGCCGTTGGCGTCTCCGCCGGCGAGGTGCCATGCGAGAGCGGCGGCGATGGGGGCGCGGCGCTGGCCAGCTACCTGCTTTTCGAGGCGCCGTACACGCGCGAGCTGATTGCGCTGGGAGAGGCCGACACACTGGCACGCCGGGAAGACGTGCTGCGCTTTTTCGGCTGGGGCCGCGCGCGGACGGGGCAGTCCGCGGCGGCGTAAGACGATCGACCGTTTCAGCGGGTGCTTGCTTGCGGCTTGTCGGTTTTCTGTGCTGCCGAGGTTGCCTTGGTGGGAGCCAGCGTCTTGCTCGTCGTCTTGGCCGCGGCAGGCGAAGCGCCGGCATAGCTTGCGTCGTTGACGGTCAGGCCCGCGGCCGAGAAGCGGGCCGCATTGCCGGAGCCCACGCCGGAGACGCGGTCGATCAGGTCGTTCCAGTCCTTGAAGTTGCCCTTCTTGCGTTCGTCGAGCAGCTTGGTGGCGAGCGCCGGGCCGATGCCCTTGACGCTATCGAGCGCAGCCATGTCGGCCTTGTTGACATCGACCGCGGCAAAGGCAGCAGCGGCAAACAGCGCGAGCACGGCGCCGAGCAAAGTCTTGATCATGTTTTTTCTCCTGGGTTGGGGGACTGCAGCGCTTTGGAGCCTGCAGACAAATGCTAGGCGGCTGCGTCACAGCTGCCGACCCCAAGAGGAGGGCGTCACGATGGGGGCTGGGCAGCGGCGTTGCGGCTTGGGCGCCTTGTGCGCGACGAGTGCTGCGCGACTGCGACGCCTTCAGGAACTCAGCCGAACAGCTCGTCGTAGCTCACGCTGGCCGTGCCGAATTTGCCGACCACCAGCCCGCCGGCGCGATTGGCGATTGGCATGGCGTCGCGCGCCGTCATGCCGCAGGCGAGCAGCGTGGCCATGGCCGCGATCACGGTATCTCCCGCGCCGGTGACGTCGAACACCTCGCGGGCCTGAGCCGGCACCGTGGCCGTGCCGGCGATGTCGTACAGCGTCATGCCTTCTTCGGAGCGGGTGAGCAGCACCGCCTGCAGGCCCAGTTCCTGACGCAGCGCCTGCACGCGCTCCTGCAACTGCTCCTCGCCGGTCCACCCGCCGATGAGCAGCGCGAGTTCCGCGCGGTTCGGTGTGACCAGGTCGGCGCCGGCATAGGAGCGGTAGTCGCTGCCCTTGGGATCGACCAGCACCGGCTTGCCGGCGCGCCTCGCCAGCTCGATCATGCGCGGGATGTGGGTGAGACCGCCCTTACCGTAGTCGGAGAACAGCACCGCGTCATGCGCAGGGAGCACCCGCTCGTAGTCTGCCAGCATCTGTGTGAGCACTTCGTGCTCCGGCTGGTTCTCGAAGTCGATGCGGATCAGCTGCTGCGAGCGGCCGATGACACGCAGCTTCACGGTGGTGTAGAGCTTGGGGTCGCTGCCGAGCAGCGAGGCGATGCCTTCGCGTTCGAGCAGTCGACGCAGCACGCGCGCCGGCTCGTCGTCGCCGACGGCCGTGAGCAGCGTGGCCTGCGCTCCCAGCGCCTTCACGTTCAGCGCCACGTTGGCCGCGCCGCCCAGGCGCTCCTCCTCGCGGTTCACGCGCACCACCGGCACAGGCGCCTCGGGCGAGATGCGCTCGACCGCGCCGAACCAATAGCGGTCGAGCATCGCATCGCCGACCACCAGCACGCGGGCCGCAGCCATGCGTTCCTTGCTCGGGACGTTGCTCACGGCGATTTCCTGAGCGCTGCGGTGGCCCGCAGGCAAAAACCGCATTCTCCGGTACAGCAGTGAGTCGGCGGCCGTCTCACTGATCCTCCTGCCGCCGCGGCGGATAACTGTCCCAGGTCTGGCAACCGGGACATTGCCAGAAGTAGTGCTGGGCCTCGAAGCCGCAGGCCGCGCAGCGGTAGCGTTGGCCGGGCTTGGCGGCGGCGGCGGCGAGCAGCTGGAGCTGCTCGGCATCGGTCATCGACAGTGTCTCGCCGCGCGCCAGTTGTTCCTTGAGCAGCACCACGGCGGACGAGAGCGTCGGGTGAGCCTGCAAGTGCGCCCGCAACAGCGACTGGCGCTGCGTGGCGTCCGGCGTCAGGCGAAGCAGGGCGGTCAACAAATCGAGGCTGGGCTGGCGCTCGTAGACCGTCTTCAGTCGCGATGAAGCCGCGCCCTCGTCTTTGCAGGCCAGGGCGCTGGCGGCGTAGTCCGCCGCGATCAGCGCAAACGTGGTCGGCTGCACCGCCAGCAAGGCGTCCCACACAGTGAGCGCTTCACGATGGCGACCTGCCTGCATATGACGCTGGCCCTCCAGCACCCGCGGCCGCGCAGCTTGCGGCGCGGCCGTGCGGGCCTCGCGCAGCGCAGCGTCGGCCTCGACCGGGCGGCGGCGCGTGTCGGCCTCGAGCGCGATCTCGCAGTGGTAGTGAGCAACGCGTGTTGCGAAAGAACCCGCACCGGCCGCCTCGAGCTGACGCGCGATCTCGATGGCGGCAGGCCAGTCACGGGTGCGCTCATAAAGCGTGAGCAGTTCGAGCTTGGCGTCGGTGCCGAAGGCGCTGCCTTCGAGCGCCTTGAAGGCCGCCTCGGCGCGGTCGAACAGGCCGGCCTTGAGAAAGTCCTGAGCGAGCGCGTGCTGGGCCCGGTCGCGTTCGGTGACCGACAAGTCGCCCCGGCCGAGCAGGTGCTGGTGCACGCGCACGGCGCGCTCGTACTCGCCGCGGCGGCGAAACAGGTTGCCCAGCCCGAAGTGCAGCTCCGACGTGCCGGGGTCCTGTTGCACCGCTTCGATGAAGGCATCGATGGCCTTGTCGGGCTGTTCGCTGAGCAGCAGGTTCAGCCCCTTGTAGTAGGCCTTGGGCGATTCCTGTTGTTCGCGCTTCCACTGCTTGAGATCGAAGCGCGAGGCGAGCCAGCCCAGCGCGAAAGCCACCATCAGCCCCAGCAGGCCCAGCGGAAGTGCTGTCTGAGGATCAAACTCCATCGCGCGGTGGATGTTCCAGCGGTGCTGGCTCGACAGCGCGCACCGCTTCCACGTCGAGCATCGTCGTGGCGGTGTCGCTGCGCGGCACGCGCTGCGCCTGGGCGTCGCGGCGCAACCGCCACCAGCTCGGCAGCATCGCCATGATGCCCAGCGCACAGCCCAGGCCGAAGGCGGCAAGCACGATGAAGACCATCGGCGCACGCCATTCCTGGCCGAAGAACCACCTCACGGCGGCATCGTGCTGGTTGTTCAACGCGAACGCGAACAGCGTGAAGAAGATCGCGGCCCGAAAGAGCCAGAGGACGATGCGCATGGTCGCGGGATTCTATCGACGCTCTCGGTCTGCGCCGCGAACGCATTCAGGGCGCCGGCGTGTCGGCGGCTTGCGCGGCCTGGGCTTCGAGCGCGGCGGTGCGGGCGTCGACCGCCTCGCGCAGCGCCTTGCCGGGTTTGAAATGAGGCACGAGCTTTTCGGGGATCAGCACCTGCTCGCCCGATCGTGGGTTGCGGCCCATGCGCGGCGGGCGGCGATTGATCGAAAAGCTGCCGAAACCGCGGATCTCGATGCGGTGACCTCGCGCGAGCGCATCGCTCATAGCGTCGAGGATGGTCTTGACGGCGAATTCGGTGTCGCGCTGCGTCAGCTGGCTGAAGCGTTCACCGAGCAGGGCCACGAGGTCGGAACGGGTCATCGGTCGGTGCGCTCGTGAGTGGGAGGACGGGCCTGCACGAATGCCCTCGCACTGACGCGTGAAGGCATGCGCGCAGGCTGGAAGCCGGGGCTTCCAGCCTGAGGGTCGATCAGTTGTTGCCCTGGTCCAGTTTGGCCTTGAGCAAGGCGCCCAGACTGGTCGTGCCGGCGTTCTCGCGCTCGGACGTCTGCGACAGGCGCTGCATCGCCTCCTGGTTGTCGACGTTGTCCTTGGCCTTGATCGACAACTGGATCGAGCGCGTCTTGCGGTCGATGTTGATGATCAGCGTGGAGACTTCTTCGCCTTCCTTGAGCACGTTGCGGGCGTCTTCCACGCGGTCGCGAGAGATCTCGCTGGCGCGCAGGTAGCCGGTGACGTCGTCTGTGAGTTGGATCTCGGCGCCGCGCGCGTCGACCGTCTTGACCTTGCCGGTCACCGTCATGCCGCGGTCATTGACCGAGGTGTAGGTGGTGAACGGGTCGGAGTCGAGCTGCTTGATGCCCAGCGAGATGCGCTCGCGTTCCACGTCGATGGCCAGAACGAGGGCCTCGACTTCCTGGCCCTTCTTGTAGTTGCGCACCGCGGCCTCGCCCGGCTCGTGCCAGGACAGATCGGACAGATGCACCAGGCCGTCGATGCCGGCCGCCAGACCCACGAACACGCCGAAGTCGGTGATCGACTTGACCGGGCCCGTGAGCTTGTCGCCGCGCTTGTGTTCCTGGGCGAACTCGTCCCAGGGATTGGCCTTGCACTGCTTCATGCCCAGGCTGATGCGGCGCTTGTCCTCGTCGATCTCGAGCACCATCACTTCGACCTCTTCACCCAGCGTGACCAGCTTGGACGGCGCGACGTTCTTGTTGGTCCAGTCCATCTCGGAGACGTGCACCAAACCTTCGATGCCCGGTTCGATCTCGACGAACGCGCCGTAGTCGGCGATGTTGGTGACCTTGCCGAACAGGCGCGTGCCTTGCGGGTAGCGGCGCGACACGCCGACCCACGGGTCGTCGCCCATTTGCTTGAGGCCCAGGGAGACGCGGTTCTTCTCGGCGTCGAACTTGAGCACCTTGGCGGTCAGCTCCTGGCCGACCTGCACCACCTCGCTCGGGTGGCGCACGCGGCGCCAAGCCATGTCGGTGATGTGCAGCAGGCCGTCGATGCCGCCGAGATCGACGAAGGCACCGTATTCGGTGATGTTCTTCACCACGCCGTCGACGAAGGCGCCTTCGCGCAGGGTGGACAGCAGCTTGGCGCGTTCTTCGCCCATCGAAGCCTCGACCACGGCGCGGCGCGACAACACGACGTTGTTGCGCTTGCGGTCGAGCTTGATGACCTTGAACTCCATGGTCTTGCCCTCGAACGGCGTCATGTCCTTGACCGGACGCGTGTCGAGCAGCGAGCCGGGCAGGAAAGCGCGGATGCCGTTGACGAGGACGGTGAGGCCGCCCTTGACCTTGCCGTTGACGGTGCCGGTGACGAAGTCGCCCGACTCGAGCGAGGTTTCGAGCGACATCCAAGAGGCCAGGCGCTTGGCCTTGTCGCGTGACAGGATGGTGTCGCCGTAGCCGTTCTCGATCGCGTCGATGGCGACCGAGACGAAGTCGCCGACCTGAACTTCGAGCACGCCCTGGTCGGTCTTGAATTCCTCGATCGGCACATACGCTTCGCTCTTGAGGCCGGCGTTGACGACCACGAAGCTGTGCTCGATGCGCACTACCTCGGCAGAGACGACTTCGCCGGTGCGCATGTCCGAGCGCTTGAGCGATTCCTCGAAGAGGGCGGCGAACGATTCCATGCCTTGCGACGAGGCGGTTGCGAGTTCTGACATTGGGTTGTTTCCTAGGGACCGGCGGACCGGTGCTGCTGCCACGGGCGTGGCGGATTCAGTTGAAAAACCGGCGTTTCCTTGTGCCTGTGCTGCCGGATGGCGGCAGCGAAAGAGGCACTGAGAAGAAGCGTCGGGCCTGGGACCGTTCGGCGGGGCTCAATCCGAATCCACGCCCTTGCCGAACGGCTGCAACGCTGCCCACCAATCGAGCACCTGTTCGACCGAAGCATCGATCGAGAGCGCAGAGTTGTCGAGCAGCTTGGCCTCCGAAGGCGCCTTCAAAGGCGCGATGCTGCGGTTTTGGTCCCGTGCATCGCGCGCCTCGAGATCGTCGCGAAGGGCTGAAAGATTAGCAGAAATTCCTTTTGAAATCAACTGCTTATGGCGTCTTTCCGCGCGTGTTGCAGCACTCGCGGTAAGAAACACCTTGAGCGCGGCGTCAGGGAA
>NZ_JACDCU010000603.1 GCF_013817365.1 Methylibium sp.
GACGGTTCAACGAACGCGCTGTGCCGGCTCGCGGGCCAACCATGCCGCACCGCGCACACCCGAGGCATCCCCATGGCGCGCCAAGGCGAGGTGCGTTCGCACTGGCGCATCAACACCGGCGCCGAAGACCCATGGCGACCACAGCGCGGGCAGTCGCTCGACCAAACCGGGCAGTTTGGAGAGTCCGCCGGCCAGCACGATGACGTCCGGGTCGAGCAGGTTGATCACCGTGGCCAGCGCGCGCGCCAGCCGGGCGGCATGACGCTCGAGGCTCGCGCGGCAGGCCGCATCGCCAGCGGTTGCGGCCTGCGCGATAGCCTGCGCATCGAGCAGCGCGCCGCTGCTGTGGCGAGCGTGGTCGGCTGTTAGCGCCGGCCCGCTGAGCCAGGTCTCGATGCACGAGCGCGCGCCGCAGTAGCAGAGCGGCCCCGGCCGCTCGGCGTCGCTCGGCCACGGCAAGGGGTTGTGGCCCCATTCGCCTGACAGGCCGTTCGGCCCCTGCAGCACGCGGCCATGCACGGCGATGCCGGCACCGACGCCGGTGCCCAGGATCACCGCGAAGACGACCGCC
Source organism: Methylibium sp. (assembly GCF_013817365.1). Classification (GTDB taxonomy): domain Bacteria; phylum Pseudomonadota; class Gammaproteobacteria; order Burkholderiales; family Burkholderiaceae_C; genus Methylibium. The sequence continues at coordinate 572 of NZ_JACDCU010000603.1, forward strand.
GCTGCCGAGCCGGCGCCATCGGTGGCTTCTGACAGCGCCAGACAATCGGCGTCGTTGGCGAGCGCGACCGGCTGGCCCAGCAGCTCTTGCAGATCGGCCTGCAGCGGCTGTCCGTTCAGGCAGGTCGAGTTTGCGTTCTTGACGCGGCCGAGCGCATCGGCGCTGCCGGGCGACCCGATGCCGAGAGTCACGGCCATGCCGGCCGCTACGCGTGCGCGCTCGACGAGCGAGGCGATCGATGCCAGGGTTGCGCGATAGTCGCCGGCCGGCGTGGCGACGCGTTCGCGCCAGAGTTCGGCGCCCTGAGCGTCGAGCAAAAGCGCCTCGATCTTGCTGCCGCCCAAATCGATGCCCAAGGCGGGACCGTGAAGCTTGTTCATTCGCACAGGTTCAAGAGGAAGGGCATCGTGTGCCTTCGGTATGCTCGCCGCATGAAAGTACCGTTCGATTCGCATTGAGCCGCAGCATGGACTTCGGCCTCATCATCATCGGCGACGAAATCCTGTCCGGCAAGCGGCAGGACAAGCACCTCGCCAAGGCGATCGAACTGCTCGGAGAGCGCGGCCTGCAACTCGACTGGGCGCGCTATGTCGGCGATGACCGCAGTCTCATCACCGCAGAACTGCGCGCCGCCTTCGCGAGCGGTGCGGCGGTGTTCTCCTGCGGCGGCATCGGCGCCACACCCGACGACCACACGCGCCAGTGTGCGGCGGCGGCGCTGGATGTGCCGCTCGTGTTGCACGACGAGGCGCGCGAACTCATCCTCCAGCGCATGCGCGACGTGGCGACCGAGCAAGGCATCGCTTTCGACCCCGATCGCGACGACAACCGCCACCGGCTGAACATGGGCGTGTTTCCGGTGGGTGCCCGCATCATTCCCAACCCGTACAACAAGATCCCCGGCTTCAGCTGCACGGGGCTGGCGGGCGGCGCCGTGCATTTCATGCCCGGCTTTCCCGTCATGGCCTGGCCGATGATGGCTTGGGTGCTGGACGGCCAGTACGCCGCGTTGCAAGGACAGCAGCGCCACTCGGAGCGCTCGGTGATCGTCTACGGCGCGATGGAAGCCGCGCTCACGCAGCTGATGGAAGACATCGAGGCTCGCTTCATCGGCGTGCGGGTGTTCAGCTTGCCCAGCGTCGACCATCCGGTGCATGGGCGTCACATCGAGCTCGGCGTGAAGGGCGAGCCGGTCGCTGTCGAGGCGGCATACGCCGACTTGCGGCTCGGCTTGAACGCTGTGCCCGCTCGGCTTGGCCCTGAATTGGTGCGAACGACCAAGTCGTGAGCGCACCGTCGTGGAGCCTGAATGCCACGAAGCGGTGCATTCCATCCCTGCGAGGCGCTGCGACAGTCTGTAGAGCGGCTGGTGCGCCTTCGGTCGGCCCCAATTCTGGGCATGCTTTCTGCTAAATTGCGCCGAGCCTTTCGAGGGCCGCTGGCGGGTTGTCGTGCGCCCGAACAGAAAAACCCGACCCA
>NZ_JACDCU010000604.1 GCF_013817365.1 Methylibium sp.
TGGGCGGGCCTACCGCCTCGCCGGTTTGCTCAGGCTCGGGGCTGCCGGGCGAGGCGATGGTGGCGCCCGCTTCGCTGGCCGCTGCCGCCGGCGAAGCAATCTCGATCGGAGCGGATGCGGCGGACGTGGCCGGTGCCGCGGCGACGGGGATTTGCTCAGCCGAAGGCGCCGAGGGTTCCGGCGCGGTGGCACACGCGCCGAGCGCGAGCGCCAAGGCTGCCAGCGCGGCGGTGCGGGTGCGCAAGGCCCAGGTCGAGTGGCCGCCGGCCGGCGAAGCGCGAGGGGCGCGGCGCTGTTGCGGTTCGCAAAACGCGGGGCGCCGCTGCGCCGGAGCTTGATCGGTCATTGGTAATCGTTCTTCCACTCTCTCAGCGCGGCCAGCACGCTCACTGCATCGCATGCGCCGCTGTCGCGGGTGCGGACACTGGCCCGCACCTGCTTCGATTCGACGCGCAAGAAGGGATTGACCTGCTGCTCGACGGCGATCGTGCTCGGCAAGGTGGGCAGATCGCGTTCGCGCAGCGCCTGGCACCGGCGCGTGTAGTCGATCACCGCGGTGTTGTCCGGTTCCACCGCGTGCGCGAATTTCAGGTTCGAAAGGGTGTACTCGTGGCCGCAGCACACGCGGGTGTTGCCGGGAAGTGCGGCGAGTCGGACGAGCGAGTCGTGCATCTGTGCGGGCGTTCCTTCGAACAGGCGCCCGCAGCCGCCGGAAAACAGCGTGTCGCCGCAAAACAGCAGCGGCGCTTCACCGGCCGGCTGGCCGAAGAAGGCGATGTGGTCGCGCGTGTGGCCGGGCACGAAGATCACCGAAAAGCGGGTGCCGAACAGCTCGACGGCGTCACCGTCCTCGAGCGGTGTGTAGGGTTGCGGAATGCGCCCGCCGGCGGGACCCCAGACGACGCCTTGCGGCACCAGCCGGGAACGCAGCGCGTCCACGCCGCCGACGTGATCGGCGTGATGGTGAGTCACTACAATCGCGCCGAGCTTCAAGCCGTGCTCGTCGAGGGCGCGCACGACCGGTGCCGCTTCCCCCGGATCGACGACGATTGCCTCCGAGCCATCGTGAAGCAGCCAGATGTAGTTGTCGGTAAAAGCGGGAAGAGCAATCAGGTTCATGGCGCGAGACCCTTCGATATTGGAGTTGCCTCGGTGGCTGCAGACGCCACCGGGGCGCTATCTGCTGGAGTGGGAACGTTCGCGCATCGACGCGCATGTAGCCGACGTTTTCGGCTTTCACGCGCTGCAGCTCGGCTTGCCGGAACTCGACGTGCTGCAAGCCAACCGCATGCCGCACCGTTGGCTGGCACTGCAAGCGCATTCTGCACAAGACGCCGCGGCTGCGGGCGAACCCGGAGCAGCGCCAGGTGAGATAGTGCCGCCGCCCGTCGCACAGGCAGCCTTGTGTTGCGAGTTCGACGCACTGCCTTTCGCCGCGCACAGCCTGGACCTGGTAGTGCTGCCGCACACGCTCGAGTTTGCACGCGATCCGCACCAGACCCTTCGCGAGGTCGAGCGCGTGCTGGTGCCGGAGGGCCGCGTGGTCATCGTCGGCTTCAACCCGGCGAGCTTGTGGGGCCTGCGCCAGTGGGCCGGCCGCTGGGCCGCGCGCGCCAGCGGCGAAGGTGACGGCAGCGGCCTGTTTCTGCCGCGCGCGGGCGACTTCATCGGCCACCGGCGGCTGCGTGACTGGCTGCGCCTGCTGAGTTTCGAGGTCGAGCGCGGCGGTTTCGGCTGCTACCGCCCGGCGCTGCGCACGCAGCGCTGGCTCGAGCGCTACGACTGGATGGAAAAAGCCGGCGACCGTTGGTGGCCGGTGTTCGGCGCGGTCTATGTGCTCAGCGCGGTGAAACGCGTGCGCGGCATGCGCGTCATCGGCCCGGCCCGCAAGCCCGTGCGCAAGCCGCGCACGGCGCCGGCCGTTGTCAGCCACACGCACCACAACGAGGAAGAACCCCGCCGATGAACCTGCCCGATCCCGGCATCGCCCGGCCTGCAGTCACGATCTACACCGACGGCGCCTGCAAGGGCAACCCCGGCCCCGGCGG
>NZ_JACDCU010000222.1 GCF_013817365.1 Methylibium sp.
ACGACGCACACGCCAGCGCCGCCTTCCGCCGCCACTTGGTGCGCCGCCTCGGCGCGCAGATGCTGGCCCGTGTAACGGAGAACCCTGCATGAAACAGATCGGCCGCGACAGCCTGCACACGGTGCGGCTGCACCTCAACGGCACCGCGCGCACCGCGCCTTGCACGCCGCGCATGCTGCTGTCGGACTTCCTGCGCGACAGCTTGGGCGCCACCGGCACGCACGTCGGCTGCGAGCACGGCGTGTGCGGCGCATGCACGGTGCAGATCGACGGCGTGGCGGGGCGCTCGTGCATGACGCTCGCCGTGCAGGCCGAAGGGCGCCACATCGCGACCGTGGAAGGCCTGTGCGATGCTGATGGCCCGTTGTCGGACCTGCAGGAAGCCTTTAAACGGCACCACGCGCTGCAGTGCGGCTTCTGCACCGCCGGCATCCTGATGTCGTGCGACGACTACCTGCGCCGCCGCTCCGACCCCAACGAGGCCGAGGTGCGCGGCATGCTCTCGGGTCACCTATGCCGCTGCACCGGCTATACGCCGATCGTGCAGGCGGTGCTGGAGACCGCGGCCCTGCGCCGTGCAACGGCCACCGCCATCGCTTCCTCCACGGAAGATTGACATGCTCGATCTCGGAACCACATTTCTTCAAAGCGTGGAGCGCAGCCCGCACGCGCTCGCGCTGGTGGACGACAGCGTCCGCCTTACCTACGCGCAGTGGAACGACCAGGTGGCGCGCGCGGCGACGGGCCTGACGCGGCTGGGCCTCGCGCGCGGTGACCGGCTGTTGTCCGTGCTGCAGAACCGCCACGAGGCCGCCACGCTGCATTGGGCCTGCCAGTTCATAGGTGTGGTGATGGTGCCGCTCAACTGGCGCGCCAAGCCCGAGGAGATCGACTACTGCATCGGCGATGCGGAGGTGAAGGCGCTGGTGTTCGAAGCCGTGAGCGAGAGCGCGGTGCAATACAGCAGTGGCGCTCGCACGCTGCCGCGCATCGCCGTCGGCCAACTCGATGGAGAGGACGCCACGCTCAGCTGGGCCACCCTGCTGAACGCCGAGCCCACCGCGCTGGAATCTGCCGCCGAGGCCGACGACGTGTCGCTGATGCTTTACACCTCGGGCACCACTGGCAGGCCCAAGGGCGTGCCCCGCCGGCACCGTCATGAGCGCGCCGCCGCGCTCGCGCATGTCGCGCAGAACCTGTATCGCCGCGGCGAGCGCACGCTGGGCGTGATGCCCCTTTACCACACGATGGGCGTGCGGTCGCTGCTGGCGATGGCGCTGGTCGACGGCACCTTCGTCTGCATGCCGCGTTTCGACACCCAGGGCGCGCTGGCGCTGATCGCGCGCGAGAACATCACCTGCCTGTATCTGGTGCCGACGCTCTACCACGACATGCTGGTGCAGCGCCAGTTCAGCGGCGCCGGCGAAGGACCCGGCGCGGACCTCGCGTCGGTCACCAAGCTGGGTTTTGCCGGGGCGCCGATGCACGACGCGCTGTTGAAGCGCCTGCAGCGCGCCTTCGAGCCCGAGCTCTTCGTCAACCACTACGGTTCGTCCGAGGTCTATACCGTCTCGATCGACCAGGACGCGGTGAGGAAGGCCGGCAGCGCAGGCCGCGCCGGGCTCAACACCCGGCTACGCATCGTGCGGCTGGACGCGCAGGGCGCCGATGAGCGCATGGCGCCCAACGAGGAGGGCCAGATCATCGCGGATCTGCGTGGCGACGAGGCCTTCGAAGGTTACTGGAAGCGCCCCGACGCCAACGCCAAGGCGTTGCGCAACGGCTGGTACTACACCGGCGATATCGGCTACTTCGACGACGAAGGCGACCTCTACGTCACCGGCCGCGTTGACGACATGATCATCAGCGGCGGCGAGAACATCTCGCCGGTCGACATCGAGTCGGTCATCTCGCTGTGCCCCGGCGTCGGCGAGGTGGCGGTGGCCGGCCTCGCCGACGAGCGCTGGGGTCAGCGGGTGGTGGCCTTCGTCACGCGCAGCGGCGCCAAGGCAGGGCTCGACGAGCAGACGCTCGACGCTCACTGCCGCAGTTCCGCCCTGCCCGACTTCAAGCGCCCGCGCGAATACGTGTTCGTCGCGGAGATCCCGAAATCGCCGGTCGGAAAGATCCTGCGCCGCAAGCTCGTCGCGGGCGAGTACGAACCTCTCGGCAGCCCCGACACGCCGGCGTCCTGAGCGACGCTGCCTCATCGCCACATTTTTCCACGCAGAAACACCGCCATGGCAACCCCCACCGCTTCGACATCCCAGGGCGCCCCCTTCACCGACCTGCGCCGCTGGCTCGCTCACCTGAGCGACAGCGGTCGCGTCGCCGTCATCCGCGAAGGCACGCCGCTCGAGCACACGCTCGCCGCCATCGCTAAGCGGCTCGACGGCAAGCAGGCAGCGTATTTCCCCAAACCGGGCGGCCACTCAGTGCCGGTGGTGTCGGGCTTCATGTCGCGCCGCGCCTGGATCGCCGAGGCGATGGGCGTACCGGAGTCTGAACTGCTGCAGCGCTTCAGGAATGCCGCCGAGCATCCACTGCCCTGGCAGGAGGTGACGAAAGGCAAGGCGGCCTGCCAGCAGGTGGTGCATCGCGATCGCGACGTGCGGGAGGTGCTGCCGGTGCCCACGCACAGCGAGCACGACAACGGCCCGTACATCACGGCCGGCCTGGTCATCGCGCGCAACCCGACAACGGGCGTGCAGAACGTATCGATCAACCGCATCCAGGTGCACTCGAAGGAGCGCATGGCGATCCTGATGCTGCCGCGCCACCTGTGGGCCTTCTACAAGACAGCCGAAGCGTGCAACGAGGCGCTGGCGGTGGCAGTGGTGATTGGCATCGACCCGCTGACGCTGCTGTCCTCGCAGGCCATCGCACCGATCGACTGCGACGAGCTGGAGATTGCCGGTGCGCTGCACGGCGCGCCGCTGAAGGTCGCCAAGTGCATTACCAATGAAGTGCGCGTGCCTGCCGACAGCGAGATTGTGATCGAGGGGCGCATCCTTCCCGGCGTGCGCGAGTCCGAAGGGCCTTTCGGCGAGTTCCCAAAGTACTACAGCGCGCGGGAGCTCCGCGAGGTGATCCAGGTGGACGCCATTACGCACCGTCAGGACCCGATCTATCACACCATCGTGCCGGCCGAGATGGAGCACCTGCTGCTCGGTTCGATCCCGCGCGAGGCCACGCTGCTGGCGCATCTGCAGCGTAGCTTCCCCAACGTGCTTGACGTGCACCTCGCCATCGGCGGCGTCGGCCGCTACCACCTCTACGTCAAGATAAAGAAGACGCATGAGGGCCAGCCCAAGAACGTGATCTGCGCGGCCTTCGGCGCTCACTACGACATCAAGCAGGTGATCGTGGTCGACGACGATGTGGAGGCGCACGATCCGCTGCAGGTCGAATGGGCTGTCGCGACGCGCTTCCAGGCTGACCGCGACCTGATAGTGATCCACGGCGCACAGGGCTCGGTGCTCGACCCCTCGACCACCATCGGCCAGGACTTCGTCGACGGCACGCCGCCGCTACACCTGCAGGGCCTCAGTGCCAAGATGGGGTTGGATGCGACCAAGCCGGTGGTTTATCACGAGCACGTATTCACCAAGGTGCGCGTGCCGGGCGAAGGCGAGATCGACCTGAATGCGGAGATCGACGTCGCCACGCGCATCGACTTCCTGGCGGGAGCAGCGTCATGACCAAGAAGCGGCTCATCGTCGCGATCACCGGCGCGAGCGGCACTATTTACGGCGTGCGCCTGCTGCAACTGCTGCGCCGCATGCCTGATTGGGAAACCCACCTGGTCATGTCCGCCTCCGGCGCGCTCACCGCGTCGCAGGAAGTCGATATGAAGCGCACTGACATCGAGGCCCTAGCGAACGTGGTGCACAACGTGAAGGACATCGGCGCTGCCGTCTCCAGCGGATCCTTTCGCACGGCCGGTATGGTGATCGCGCCCTGCTCGATGAAGACGTTGGCGGTAGTGGCGAACGGCTTGGCCGACAACCTGATCAGCCGCGCGGCCGACGTGGTGTTGAAAGAGCGCCGCCGGCTGGTACTAATGGCGCGGGAGACGCCATTGAACCTGGCTCACCTGCGCAACATGACCGCCATCACCGAGATGGGCGGCATCGTCTTCCCACCGGTGCCCGCGTTCTACGCGCGACCGAACTCGCTCGAGGCCATGGTCGACCACACGGTGGGGCGTGTGCTCGACCTGTTTGACATCGAGCACCACGATCTCGTCTGTCGCTGGGAAGGTCTGCAGCGCCCGACCTTCACTGCCTGAGGAGCCCTTTCATTGACCTTTGTACCCAAGGAAAAACTATGACGCAGCTCGCCCACCCCGCCCAGTCCCTGCTCGAGAAGCTCGATGGTTTCCGCGTCGAAATCGACCCGACCCGTGAACGCGCCGACATCGTGCTGCAGCGCCCACCATTCAACATCATCTCGATGCCGCAGCGCGACCAGCTGCGCCTGGTGTTCGAGTCGCTCGACCACAACCCCGCCGTCCGCGTGATCGTATTGCGCGCCGAGGGTGAGCACTTTTCCAGCGGTGGCGACATCCAGGGCTTTCTCGAGGCCACACCCGAGCACGTGTCGAAGCTGGCGTGGAACATCGCGGCGCCCGCGCGCTGCAGCAAGCCTGTGATCGCGGCCAACCGCGGCTACTGCTTTGGCGTGGGGTTCGAGATCTCGCTGGCCTGCGATTTCCGCATCGTGACTGAGACCACGCGCTATGCCTTGCCCGAGCAGAAGCTCGGCCAGATCCCCGGCTCCGGCGGCGCGGCGCGGCTGCAGAAAATGGTCGGCATCTCGCGCGCAAAGGACATCGTGATGCGCTCGCGCCGCATTCCTGGCAAGCAGGCCTACGAGTGGGGCTTGGTCACCGAGTGCGTGCCTGCCGCCGAGCTGGAAGCCGCGACCGACCGCTTGGTCGACGAGCTTCGCACCTTCTCCCCGCTCGCACAGCGCACCGCGAAGAAGCTGCTGAACGATACCGAAGATGCTACGTTGACCGTGGCAATCGAGCTCGAAGGCCACAGCTATGGCCGCTTGCGCAGCTCCGACGATTTCCGCGAGGGCGTCGAGGCCTTCCACGGCAAGCGCAATCCGTCGTTCAAGGGGAGCTGAAGCTGTCGGGGCCGGTGTAAATCTGAGCCACCGTTGGAGTGAACACTCGAGGCTGGACCGGGGGGAATCAGAACTAATTAGCCGCGTGCTGGGCGAGTTGAGCTTCGAACTCGATGGGTGACTGACTGGTTGCCGAGCGGCACTTATCAGGCGTCGGCCACCTGAGCGGCCTTGGCCCGGGTGACCTTGGCCCATATGTCCGAGGCGCTGGCCGTCCGGATGAACGGCTTGGGGCGATGTTGTGGTCAGCGCCTAATACGGGACGTTGGTTCATTCGGCTGATATCTTGGAAGTCTGGGTGTTTGGCGACTTCCAGTCGCCCGGGCTCAGTCAGGGTAAACCGCAGATACAACGTATTGAAGCTTCACAACTAGACCGTCGCCGCGGTTGCAAGCTGGTCAAAGTGCCGCAACACGTCATCCAGTATCGTGAACAGCTCATCGAGCGTTTCCAGCGCGCTGCGGATGTCGTCTGCCCTCAAGTTGCAGTTCTCGAGCAGCTCGAACACGCAAGAGTGCGCTGCGCATGTGGCTTGCCACGTGTCGCTTTGCATGAGCAAAGCCCGCACTGACTGGACTGTCGTCTCGACGAGGCGCCCAACCGCGTGGGCGTCGCGCTGATGCTTGCCCTGATTCAGATAATCCCTACTGGGTGAGCCGAAATCCGACTTCAAGAGCGTGTCGAGCAGCTCACCTCGAACGGCAACGGCTTCGCGCAGGACTTCGAATCGGTCAACCTTTGCATAGTGCTCACGGGCACTGTGCAGCCTCACCAGGCCGGCGACGGGGCCGTAGAGGGCACCTTCGGCCCTCGACAGCGAGGTCTGGATGCGGACCAGGTCGCCGCTGTGGTCGTAGCCGACGGCTTCGAGCTGAGAGGCCGCCTCCCGCAGCCTGCGGGCAGCCAAACCCTGCGAGCCGAGATTCATCAAGGCAAAGCCCTGGCACGCTAGGTTCAGCCCAAGCTCAACCGCGTGCTCCCCACCGAGGTGCCGCTCCCAGTATTCGGCATCCCGCAGAAGCTTGAGCGTATCTCGACATTGCTGAGTACCCAGCCCGATGGCGTACCAGGCTCCGGCAAGCATGGTGGCAGGGTGGCCGGAGCCATGCCGTGACAGTTCGGACTTCCACAAGCTCTTCCCTTTGCGCTTGGGCATGTCGGAGAAGTACGGGCCGTCGAAACTCGGATTCTTGTGCGTGGTGGTGTGCATGGAGGACTCCAGGGTTGAGGGGAATAAGGTGATGCGGATCTGCTCCTGTATGTCTATGAGCCTGTCAGATATTTCGTGTGTGAGGCATAGCATGATCACAAGGAGCATCTATGCCAAGCAGGACGAAGAAGGTTGCTACGAGCATGGCGGCGCTGCCGTCGATA
>NZ_JACDCU010000605.1 GCF_013817365.1 Methylibium sp.
TGGTCTCGCCAGCGGCGCGCGCGTGGTGCCGCGCGCCACGACCACCGCGCCGCCCGTGCTCGGCGAGCCCAGCCACCCGTGGCGGCGCAGCGAAGACCGCACGCGTCATTTGCCCATCGGCGACGGTCTCATCGGCCGCGTGGTCGATTCGCACGGCACGCCGCTCGATCGCCTGGGCCCGCTCGACAGCAGGCCCGGCGCTGTGCGCAACGAGCCGCTGGTGCGCCGCCCCATCAATGCGATGGAGCGCGACCCCGTGCGCCTGCCGCTCGACACCGGCGTGCGCGCCATCAACACCCTGCTGACCGTCGGCCGCGGCCAGCGTATCGGCCTGTTCGCCGGCTCCGGCGTCGGCAAGTCGGTGCTGCTCGGCATGATGGCCAAGTACACGGCGGCCGACGTGATCGTGGTCGGCCTCATCGGCGAACGCGGCCGCGAGGTCAAGGAGTTCATCGAAGACATCCTCGGCGCCGAGGGCCTGGCCCGCGCCGTGGTCGTGGCCGCACCGGCCGACGCGCCGCCGCTCACGCGCATGCAGGGTGCCAACTACGCCACCGCCATCGCCGAGCACTTCCGCGATCGCGGCCAGCACGTGCTGCTGCTGATGGATTCGCTCACGCGCTACGCCATGGCGCAACGCGAGATAGCGCTGGCCATTGGCGAGCCGCCGGCCACCAAGGGCTACCCGCCGAGCTGCTTCGCCAAGCTGCCGCAACTGGTCGAGCGCAGCGGTAACGGCCTGGCCGGCTGCGGCTCGATCACCGCGTTCTACACTGTGCTCAGCGAGGGCGACGACCAGCAGGACCCGATCGCCGACGCGGCGCGCGCCATTCTCGACGGCCACATCGTGCTCTCGCGCGAACTCGCCGAGTCGGGCCACTACCCGGCCATCGACATCGAACGCTCGGCTTCGCGCGTGATGCACAACGTGGCCACGCCCGAACACCTGCAGGCCGCGCGGCGGCTGCGCCAGTGGTGGTCGCGCCACCAGAAGGCGCGCGACCTCATCGCGCTGGGGGCCTATGCGCCCGGTCACGACGCCGAACTCGACCTTGCGGTGCGCCACATCGACGCCATGCGCGCACTGTTGCAGCAAGACATGCACGAACCCGCCTTGCTCGACGCCGGCGTGCGGCAGCTGCGCCAGCTGACCGGCGTCTGAGCCCGCCTTTCCGTATCAGCCAGAACCCCGTTTCAGGAGCCCCCATGCCCGACATCCTTGCCCTGCAGACCCTGCTCGAACAGGCCGGCGCCGCGCGCGACAAGGCACTCGCCGTGCACCGGCACGCGCTCGCCGTCGTGCAGGCCGCGCAAGTGCAGGCCGGGCAACTGGCCGCCTACCGGCTCGAGTACGCCGATCGTTTCGGCAAGCAGTTCCAGCAAAGCGGCGCCATCGAGCTGCTGCAGTGCTACCAGGGCTTCATGGCGCGGCTCGACGATGCGGTGACCCAGCAGGGCCATGTGGTGACGCAGGCTGCGGCGCGTGCCGACGACGCCAAGGCCCTGCTCCTCGCCGCCGAGCTGCGCGCGGCCTCGGTGCGAAAGTTGATCGAGCGGCGCACTGCCGAAGCCGCCTTGCGGGGCGACCGGCGCGAGCAAAAAACCACCGACGAGTTCGCTGCGCGCGTGGCCTGGCAGCGCCTCGCGGCTGCGGGCGGGCCGGATGCGCTGGGTTTCAGCGCGGCCTGAGGCCGGAACGGACACCGCAGCACGACGCCAGCGCAGCGCGGCAATCGTCGCCGGGACTCGAGCGCTAAGCCCGAACCTCATCGATACAACACAACGCGTCGCTTCCTCATCGCGAACGCACCGAACAGGAACCGCTGACCGTGAACCTGCACTTCAACGCTCACCCCGCCCCCGGCCTCGGCGCCGAGGCCTCGACGAATCCGCGTGCCGGCGGCAGCACCGGCTCGCCCGGCGCTTTCGCCGGCGTGCTCGGTGCGCAGGTCGAGCGCAATAGCGGCGGCGCGTACCACGGCAGTGCCTTCGACGTGCCCGAAGCCCGGCGTGAGCCGGCCAGCCGGCCCGCACCGGCGGCCG
>NZ_JACDCU010000606.1 GCF_013817365.1 Methylibium sp.
CCGCTCTGCCGCACGGCCGACACGCTGCAAGGCTGCCAGCGCGTGACGGCCCCGGCCTCGCACTCGCGCAGCAGCAGGGTGATGACGTCCTCGCTCGAGTCGTCGCAGAACAGCTGGCCCTTGTGCTTCTCGTGCCAGCCGATGCCGTAACGCCCGAGCAGCGCGATGAAGTCGGCCGGCGTGTAGCGCGCCAGCGCCGAGCGGCAGAAGGCGGGGTTGGCCGAGAGAAAATTGGCCGGCGTGGTGTGCAGGTTGGTGAAGTTGCACCGCCCACCGCCGGAGATGCGGATCTTCTCGGCGAGCTTTTCGGCATGGTCGATCAGCAGCACCCGCAAGCCGCGCTGTCCGGCGATGCCGGCGCAGAACAAGCCGGCAGCGCCCGCGCCGATCACCGCCACGTCAAAGCGCTGCACGCCGAAGCCTTCTGATGGGTGGATGGCGCGGAGCAGGCGGCATGGCGCCGATTATCCGAGGCGCGGGGCCGGCTGCCGCCCGTCCGCTTGTCGGCAGACGCGTGCGCTTCGGCTCAGGCAGAGCGCTCGCGGGCGCCCGGCCGCTGATCCAGCAACTGCCAGGCGCGCACCAGCACCTCTACCTGTTCGCGCAGCGGGCCTGGCACCGGCATTTCGCCGCTCACCACGGCCTGCACGTAGACCGCGGTGGTGGCGGCATCCCGGCTGCGCGGCAGCAGCGGCAGCTCGCTCAGCACGCCTTCGTGCGCGGCGCGCCCCAGCTCGGGCCGCAACACGCCCTCGGCGAAGACATCGAGCCGCGGCAGCCGGCGCGGGTCGGCCACGGGCTCGCCTTCGGTGCCGCGCAGCAGCAGCGCATCGGCGCGGGCGTGCTGCAGGTAGGCGGTGTGCGCCGCGCCGTACTCCGGGTGGGTGTAGCTCACGACGCGCAGACAGGCCGCGCCGCGCGGCGCCAGCAGCTTGGCGACGGTGTGGCCGGGATTGCGCAGGCCGAGTGTCCAGCGAAGCTGCAGCAGCGCGGCCAGCGGCGGGCACAGCACGTCGGTCGGCATGAACACCGGCTCCTGGCGCGCCCAGGCGTCCTGCACGTCGTCGACATCGCGCGCGACCGGCAGGCCGAGGTTGAGGAACAGGGCGTGCGTGGTGATGCGCACCGGATCGTCGGCGGCGCCGTGTACCAGCACCGGCACGCCTTGCTGGGCGAGCAGCAGCGCCAGCAGCGGCGTGAGGTTGGGCAGCTTGCGCGCGCCGTTGTAGGAGGGCAGCAGCACGGGCGGCCGCGAATCCGGCAAGGCGATGCAGCGGGCGGCGGCCGCCTCGGTAAAGCCCGCCAGCTCCTGCGTCGTTTCGCCCTTGATGCGCATGGCGATCGCGAAGGCGCCACGCTCGGCTTCGCTGATGCGGCCATCAAGCACCTGCTCCATGAGGTCGCGGGCCTGCGGCTCGCCGAGCGAACGGGCGCCTTCGCGGCCGCGGCCGATTTCCTTGAGGTAGTGCGCGATGCCCATGATGTTCGGAGTGCAAGACGCGTTCCAGTATCGGCTAGGCGCCTAGAGAGCATTCCGTGCGCTGCGGAATGCTCACACCGTTCACACCGCTCACGCCGCTTGCAGCGACACCTTCACCATCGATCGCAAGGCCGGCAGGCAGGAGCCACAATTCGTGCCGCAGTGCAGGCGGGCCTGCAACTGATCGAGCCGGTTTTCGGCGGTGCCGCTGCACTGCGCGAGGGTCGCCGCGATCGCCGGTGCTGTCACGTCGAAGCAGCTGCAGACCTGAGGGCCGCGCGGCGCGACTGCCACTGGCGGCTTGGCGCCGGGGCGCAGCAGCAGCCGACCGTAGTCCTGGGCCGGCCCTTCCGCCTGCAGCAAATCCTTGAGCCAGCCTTCGGCGCGCAGGTCGCCGCCGAGCACGAAGGCATCCAGCCGGGTTTCGCGGCCGCCGGCGGCGGCCAGCCGCATGGCGCGATGCTGTCCGCGCTTCGCGTCGGCATAGCGCAGCACGTCCGGCCCCGCAATGCCGAGCAGCGCTTCGATCTGAGCCATCTGCTCGCGGCTGGCCGGCTCCG
>NZ_JACDCU010000017.1 GCF_013817365.1 Methylibium sp.
TCGCGTGGGTGAGGTGCCGCGCGAAGACATGTTTGTTGTCAGCAAGGTGTACCCGCACAACGCGAGCCGGCGCGGCACGGTGAGCGCGTGCGACCGCAGCCGCGAGCGGCTGGGCCTCGACTGCATCGACCTCTACCTGTTGCATTGGCGCGGCGAGCACCCGCTGGCCGAAACCCTGGAGGCGATGGAATCGCTGATGGCCGCAGGCAAGGTGCGCTCATGGGGCGTGAGCAACCTCGACGTGGCCGACTTGCAGGAGCTGGAGGCCATCACCGCGCGGCGCCAGGCTGGCCACGGCCGATGTGCGGTGAACCAGGTCTACTACTCGCTGACCGAGCGCGGCCCCGAGTTCAGCCTGTTGCCGTGGATGCGCGCGCGATCGATGCCGCTGATGGCCTACAGCCCCATCGACCAGGGTAGCCTGGCCGCAGACGACACGCTGGCCGAGATCGGGCAGGCACGTGGCCTCACGGCGGCGCAGGTGACCTTGGCCTGGGTCATCAGCCGGCCCGGGGTGGTGGCCATTCCCAAGGCTTCGTCGGACGCCCATCTGCAAGAGAACCTCGTGGCCGAGCGGGCGGCCCTCAGCGAGCACGAGCTGCGCCTGATCGACAGCCGCTTTCCTGCACCGAAGAAAAAGACACGTTTGTCGATGATCTGAGCGGCCCTGTTGTCTGGGGTGCGGTCGGTGTGAGGCTTCACCGGGGGGCATGGCGCCCGACGCGGGCCTTCTTGCCGTGTCGTTCAAGAGCACCCGCTGCCGCAGCGCGCAGCAGCCGCTGAAAGGTAGGGCACTCACCGTGGCTGGGCGCCGGGCACACCGCCGCGTGCCGCAGCCCGTTGCTCATGGCATTCAGCCGCTTGACCATGCCGTCGATCTCGTCGGCCTTGGCCGAGAGCATCTGCCGGTCGATGCTGGTTTGCCCATCGGCCGCGAACATGGCGCCGATCTCATCCAGCGAGAACCCGGCGGCCTGCCCCAGCGCGATCAGGGCCAGCTGATCCAGCACGCGCGGGTAAAAGCGGCGACGAGCGCCCGCGGGGCCGAGTGACGCGATCAAGCCCTTTTCTTCGTAGAAGCGCAGCGTGGACGCCCTGACGCCAGACCGTTTAGCCACTTCGGCAATGTCCATCACAAAACCCCTTGACTTCAAGTCAACTTGAACTTCTATAGTGACCACAACAAGTTCATTCGTCAACCATGAAGGTCCCGTCATGAGCCCCTTACTGCAAGACATGTTGCGCGTTTCGCTCATCGGCATCGGCGCCACGGCGGCGATGGATCTATGGCTGTGGTGCTTGAAGCGTGTGGGGCTGCCGGGGCTCAACTTCGCCTTCATCGGGCGCTGGGTCGGGCACGTGTTTCGCGGCACGTGGTCGCACGATGCCATGACCAAGGCCGCACCGATCCAGCGCGAGCTGGCCTTGGGTTGGTTGACCCACTACGCCGTTGGCGTGGCGTTTGCCGGGGTCTTGGCCAGCCTCTACGGCACGGCGTGGCTGAGCAGCCCGAGCCTGGTGCCGGCGCTCTGCGTGGGGCTGGGTTCGGTGGTCGCGCCGCTGGTCATCATGCAGCCAGCCATGGGTGCGGGCGTCGCGTCGTCCAAGACGGCCACGCCCCTCAAAAACTGCCTGAAGAGCGTGGCCAACCACGCCGTGTTCGGCCTTGGCCTGTACTTGTCGGCCGTCACGCTGGAACGGATTTCGCGTTGGTGAGCCGGACTCGCCTCGAGCTGTCATTGAACCGTCAACCCCTGGAGCCTGTCGATGTTTCCCAAGAATGTTGAACCCGTCTTGTTTGGCCTGATCCTGTCGGGTCTGATGTCCTTCGTGGTGGCGGGCATCTCCACCTTGCGTGCCGTGGGGCTGATTCCGGGTTTTCCCAGTGTGTGGATCAGCGCCTGGCTCACCGCGTGGTTGTTCGCGTTTCCAATCGTCTTGTTTGTGGCACCGATCACGCGCCGCGTGGTGCACCGTCTGGTGGCGCACGACTGAACTCCTAAGCATTCGGCCGCGGAGGCCGCAGGGATTTCTGGAGGCGATCTCCTGCGAGTAAACGAGCAAATTACCCAGACATTGCTGTGTCCTGATGGCTTGTCATTCCGTCTCAGGCCAGCGCAGCGTAGCCCTCCAGATGGTGCTCTGCGTCGCCGAAACGCTGCGTCGGCCGGGTACTCGACCCACCGCATGTCGTCGACCGTGCCCCGCTGCTCTCGAACACCGCTGCGAGCAGCAGACCTTGCTTTTCGCGGAGCGAATCCACTGTACGCCGCGGTTCTAAGATGGCCGCATGATCGTGAGCTCGCCGCCGCAGCTCGGGCAGTGTTCGAGGTCAATCTCGAACACGTGTTTGAGCAGCCGGACCTAGGCTTCCGACGATGCGAGACTCGCTCCCTAATGAAAACCGCCCGCCTGGATGAGCTTGAGAAGCGCCTACGCACGGCGCTGGCGAGCGCTTTGCGAAGCGCCACGGCGAACGATCCGTCATGGCGTCGATTTGAACCCTCGCTCAAGCGTGGCGGCGCGAAGGACGATGCACCTCAGAACGGCACGTCGTCATCCATGTCAGCGAAGCCTGCGGACGCGGGAGGCACCGACCGCTGAGACTTCTCGGTCGGCTCGCTTTCGATTCGAGCGTTGCCGAGCGACTGTTCAAGCGCCTTCTCGACCGCGTCGATGCGCTGCTTGCACAACTTGTAGGCGTCTACCGACTCGCTAACGATTGTCGTCAGGTTGTCGATGTCCGGCTCTTGCTGCGATCGCAGCGTCTGCGCATGCTTCTGCAGGATGGCATAGGCCTCCCGGAACGTTTTGCCGTCGCTCATAGGTTCTCCTTGCCCCGGCGCACCGAGGCCTCGATCGATCCGTCCTTAAACTGCACCTGCACCGTTGCCGCTTCCCCGGCGACAGCGGCGCTTGTGACGATCTGCCCCGTCGTCACTCGAACAACCGCAAAGCCCCGACCCAGCGTCTTCTCCGGTCCCTGCGCAACCACCTCCCGAAAGGTCGCCTCGGCGGCCTCGGCGCCCCAGCGCACGGCGTTACGCGCGCCTTGCTCGATCTCCCGGCGCGTGTCGTCGATGTCCAGTCGGGCTTCGCGGATACCGCGCGTGGCATCAGCCTGGATCTGCATCACAAGCGACGATGCTTTGATGCGAGCAGCGGCCAGACCGCTACCGGCGCCGGCCCGCACATTGGACAGCGCTCGCAGCGTCGTCTGTGAAGCGTCGTGCAAGGCACGCTGCGCCTGCCGCTGAACACCGGCCATCCCTTCTTCAACCGCGGCACGCGCCTTCGTCACCGTCCCGAGCGCCTGCCGACGGATGTCGGAGTCGAGTTGATCGGCTTCCCCTTGCGCCTTGCGCAACTGCTTGAGGGTGAGCCCGGCAACCTCGTCGAACGCCGCCTGCGACTCGCGCGCTCGCTTCACGATCAACGCCTGGATGCCAGCGATCACCTTGCTTGGCGTGTCGAAGCGCTGATGCGCCACCTCGTCAAGGATGGTGTTGTCTCGCTCGTGCCCGATGCCGGTCAGCACCGGGACCGTGTTCAAGCAAACGAAGCGGGCAAGCTCGTAATCGTTGAGCCAGGCGAGGTCGTTGACAGCGCCTCCGCCACGGATGATCACGATCGCGTCTGGCAGGTCCTGCCCAGGCCAGGCGGCCAGCGCCGCCTCGATCGTCTCGCGGATCGACGCCGGGGCACCTTCGCCCTCGAATCGGCTGTGCGTGTAGACGGCTTCGCACAGACCATGCCGCTGCAGTCGATCGGCGTCGCGGGCGAAGTCTCCAAGACCCGCGGCACGCGGGGGCGAGACGACGAGCAGGGCCCGGAAGTCCCACGGCGTGGCCAGTGACCGGTTTCGGTCGAAGAGGCCCTCGGCTTTCAACTGCTCACGAATCTGGCGCTTCTTGGCCTCGAGGTCGCCGAGCGTGTAGCTCGGATCAATGGCGTCGACGTGGAGAGTTAGACCGTACTGGGCGCTGAACTCGGGGCGTGCGGAGATCAGGACCTTGATGCCAGCCGCTACGCGCACGCCGGTGGCGATCTGAAATGCGCCGAGCACTCGCTCGACGTCACGGCTCCAAACGATTGCCTTCGCTTTGGCGACGAGGCTTCCGGCTGCGTCGCGCTCGGCGAGTTCGAGATAGACGTGCGGGTCGCCGTCCACGCGCACGACCTCGGCGGTCGTCCAGACGCCTTGGCGAAACGCCTGTTCCACGGCGGTAGCGACACCGGCGAGCAGCCGAGAAAGCGTCACGCCCTTGTTCGGCCCCGCCAATTGCTGGCTGGCCAGCTTGGTCGGATCGACCGGCAACCAACTCGTGAACGGCTCAAGCTCTCGCCCGATCGGCACGAACCACTTCTTGGCCTCGTTGTCCCAGCGCGCACCCTTTGCTTTGGCTTGCGCCTTGTCGCGGAACGGAACGTTGAGATAAGTCGTCACGTCGGAACGGAGCTACCTGCTAGCGCCGTGGTGTTGATGAGTCCGCCTCACCGGTCTGCAAGGGAAAGCGTAGCGCAATCGCGTCATCGCCGTGCCGCATGAACGCAGACGACGCCGTCACTTTGCACTGCCATGTCTGCTGCGTCGTGAACTCTGGCGCCGAAAGGCGCAGCGGGTTGAAGACCGCGCCGCAGTGCCCTGCAACGTCGCGCGCCGACCAGTAGCGCAGCCACTCGACGCCGTGCTGCCGCGCTGTGTTTGCAAGCTGATGGCAGACTGAATAGCCGTCGCCTGTCCAATCCGCACGTCGAGCATCCCAGGGCGGCTCGCTCAGGTCGAGCGACTCACCCTGAACGGTTGCCGCAAAAAGCGTAAAGCTGACGATCAACTCGTTCTCTTGCAGTCCGTCGCTGTCCATCAGGAAGCGCCAGCGCCAGTAGCCGAGCTCCGTACAAGCGGTGACCACGGTTTCGGCGCCGTACCAGACCCCCATCGCGCCGCTCGGCCTGAAGCGCGAGGCGTGCGGCGAGGGGTACCGGAAAGGCGTAGCAATCAGATAGTGGGCACTCTCAGGCGCCGGCGGCTTGCTGGCCTCCAAAATTTCCTCGAGCTCGGTCTGCTCAGCCAGGCTGTCGACGAGCTTCATGGTGGCGACCACATGCTGCGCCTCGACGCCTCGCCACAAACGCGCAGTCCGATGACTGACCCTGCGCCACCACGCCTCGTCCCAAAGTGAAACATGCGGCTTGCCGCTGACCACGCCCGTCCCGTCAAGACGTGGCGCGCATCGCGTCCACGTACTGAAGCGTCAGAACAAGACCCTGCGGTGATTCGATCAGCTCGCGCGGCACGCCATTGAGAGCCCGATTGTGCGAACTCATCCACCTCGCAACTTTGGTCGAGTCGTTGCCGACGATCGCGTCGAGCGACCGGAACAAGCGCACCAGCAGCGCCGCAAGCTGGCCTTCTTTGCTCTGCGGTGAGACGTCCCATTCACCCCGGCCGAGCCGGCTGACGGTGGCTTCGCTGAGGCCCACCACCCTGGCCAGCGCGGCCCCGGAAAGCCCGAGATTGCGCGCGGCGTGCCAAGTCGCCTTCGAAAGGACGCTTTGGACGACAGTTTGAGAGGCAGGTTGCATCATGGGATCATTCTTCAGAAATATTAGCCTGAAATTCTTTCATTAGCAAGCCGAACAGATCCCGAGCCAGAGCTGTTGCCCAAGCTTTGAGCAGCAGCAGGGCTGTCCAAAGACTTGCCTCCCGGTGGGGGCGGGCCGCGACTTGACGCTTGCGCCGGCGTCCCGATCACCTCGACAAGGCTTGCATTCGCCACGTGCGACGGAAAACTGGTGCCCGCTCGCCCCCTGAAATGAACTAACGGCGCGCGTTAGTGAGCGATCCTGAAATGCTGGTCGCTGAAATCCTGCAAAATCAACGGGTAGGCTGTTAGTTCATTATGAATCTTGAGCTCTTTTCCGATCCCAACGACGTCAGCCCTGCGAGCTACCGGGCTGCGCTGGCCGAGTGGATCGCTCAGCGGGAAAGCACTGGGCTGCTGCAGCGCGAATCGTCGATGCAGGTTTACGGCCACATGTGGTCCGCATTGACCGCTTGGGCCGTAGGCAACGGCGTCAAACTCACATCGCTCTCCACCTCGGACCTTGAAGCCTTTTTGGCGTCCCGTGGCGGCGCGGACGAGCTTTCCAGCCGATACGCATGGCGACTACTGCGCCTGGTCGATCGCGTGATGTCCCACCACGCCCAGGTACACGGAAACGTCCCGAACCGCGCGGCCTCCGAACTGCTCGCGGCGCGGCCCGACATCAAGTACGCGAACGCGGCAGACGCTGACCCGCTTCCTGAGTTCCTGCCTGCCACCGAAGGCAGGCGCCTGGTCGCCTACCTGTCGGCGGTCCGGCCAGGAAGAGCAGCAGCAGGGCAGGGCTGGCAGGAGGTCAGGAACCGCGCCTCGGTCGGCCTCATGCTTGGCGCTGGACTGACCCCCGGTGAAGTACGCGCGCTCGCGCTGGCCGACGTGGTGACCGAAGCTGGCCGTCTCAAAGGCGTTCCTTGGAAGCTTCGCATCGCCGGGGCCGCACCGGCTCGTGAAACACCCGTGGCTTCATGGGCTGGCCAGCTGCTTCGCGTATGGCTCGATGTCAGACAAGAGCAGCGCATTCCGGGCGTTCAGGTTTTCCCATCAACGAGACTGACGGGCAAGCCCTGGGGCAAGGTAGCCCAGTACAACGCTACGAAAGACGTGCTTCAGACGGCCGGCCTCGACAACGTGGAGGGCGGCTCGTTCCGGTTGCGGCACACCTTCGCACTGCGGCAATTGAAACGGGGCAAAACCCCGGAGGAAGTGGCCAGGTGGCTCGGCGTCGTCGATCCCGGTGTCATGGCGCGCTACCGGCGCGTTATTTCCGCACCGATTGACCTCGCTTGACGAGTCAGCGAGGATGACGCCATGACCGACCTGATGGTGCTGGTAACCGTGCGGCGACTGCTGCTCGAGCTTGGATATCAGCTGCGACCGGAAGCGCCTGGCGCAGTCGTGGGACCT
This sequence comes from Methylibium sp., assembly GCF_013817365.1. Lineage (GTDB taxonomy): Bacteria > Pseudomonadota > Gammaproteobacteria > Burkholderiales > Burkholderiaceae_C > Methylibium. The sequence goes on from NZ_JACDCU010000017.1 coordinate 7,011, forward strand.
CTGTCGCTCTGGATTCATGAGCCGAGGCCGGACCTCGAGGGCCTCTCGCCGCTGCAGGCAATGCAGGGCGACGGGGGAGAGCAGCAAGTGCGTGAATGTCTTCGCAGGATGGTGACGCATCGCACCTCCGAGGCCTCGTTCGAACACATCGCGGCCGGACTGCCCGGACATGTGACACCCGCGACCTCGCCGAAACACGAGTAGGCGAGACGACCGGGCCTTGGTGTGCTTCGTCAGCGATGCCGAAAGGCGCGTCGAGCGCCATGAGGCCGAGCGCTTTGCTTCGGTGCGCATGCACGCGCGAGTCAGCTGCTCGGACCATCCCTAAGATGCGCAGCCTTTTCTCGGTTTGAGGGAGATGCAAGTTCACAGGCGCCGACTAGATTTGATGGGCCGCCCTTGTAGACACCTTCGCGCCAGAAAGCGCGCAAGCCCACCCGGATCCGTGATGCGAGGCAGCGTGCTTGAACCAAGCCGCGCACGAGCCCGGTTTTGGCGCCTTGACTGCAAGGAGCGCTCCCATGGCGGACCTGAAGCATGCCGACATTGCTTACTCGTACCGCAAGTTCAAGGCGGTCATAACGCAGGTCACTCCAGAGAACCGAACACTTGCAGCCATTGAACAGTTGCTGGTGGGCGCGGGGCAGGCGTACCGGGAGCGGCGCTACTTGCAGGCCATCGACCTGTACCAGCAGGGGCGCTCGATGCTGTGGTCGCAGCTTCATCCCTTGGTCGGACTCGACGAGAAGAGTGTCTGGGCCACGGACTTCAGCAAATCCCTGGCTTCGCTCAGTGCCGAATGGCTCAACGTGCTGCCGGTGGAACAGGCGAGCACTGGCGTGCGCCCGCGTGAGCAAGTCGATTTTGCGGCCGGTCCCGTCGTCGGCCTGCTGAGCAGCAACATCGACGCGAAAATCTCCGGCGCGACAGCCGATCTGAGCCTGGCTACTGAGCTTGACGAGCGCGGCAATCCGGTAGCGGCGAAGTTCTTTCGCGACCGCGCCACCGCGATCGCTCCGACGCTGGTCGGGCAGATCAGCGCGGTCGGCGCAGCGTCGCCGGCACCTCCGCCGCCGGCTGCACCGTCGCGGCCGCTTCGACCCGGTCTGCTTGTGCCGGCCGTGACATCCGCGCCCGGGATCGCCGTGCTGCGCAGGTCCTCGGCCAGTCTCTCCGCGGGTTTGCACGCGGCGGTCGAACCCCCGCTGCCGGTGGAGATTCCGCCGCAGCTGACCGTCGCACAACGCTCCTACAGCGTTCAGGTGGGCGAGGCGGTCGAGAAAGTGACCTGGAACGCCGGCGAAGCGCTGTCGGCCGACCTGGTGCTGTCGACGGTCTACGACAAGCGCCGTACGGTCGCAATGCTGCCCGACGCGCTGATTGAGCCGAAGCGGCCCGCGGACATGGCGGTCGGCCTCGCGCACGCCTGGTACTACGAAACACCCCTCGGCCTGGGCGAGTGCCACCACGCGATGGGCAATTGGTCTTCGGCCGAGCAGTGGTATCTGCGGGCCGCCGCTTACTCCTACCTGAACGCCTCCGTCGAAGCGCCTTACGTATGGACGAGGCTGGCGACGCTTTATTTCGACTGGGGTAACTCGCTGTTCCGCGACGAAGACGCCCCTGCAGCTCTGCCTCTCTACGAGCGCGTCCTCACCACCGATGGCCAAGCGCCAGCGTCGGATCTTTACACCATCGCAGGGCTGAAGCCGGCCGCCGACGGCGCGCGAGACGTCATCGCCAACCTGGCGAATCCGGCCGCCATCACGGCGAGCCCGGCCATCAGCAGCGTGATCTTCGACGTGCAGGCGCAACTGGCAAAAATCGCTGGCGGTCTGGACTTCTGGGGCCACTGGGCGCAGAACGTACCGATCTGGACTTTCGACTACCTGCAGTCCGTGGCGATCAACCTGTGCCAGATGGCGGTGAGCACCGAACGCGATGCGATCTCGTTCTGGGACAAGGCCGACAGCGGTACTCTGACGCGCCTGCAGTTGACGCAGAACATCGCTCAATCGAAGGCCGAGCGCGAGGCCGCGCTGCGCCAGGTCGATGCCGCGCAGCAAGAGGTCGGTGTCTATGTGGCAGGGCAGGCGATCGCGCAGCAACGCGCTGCGGACGCCCGGGCCAATGCCGGCAACTACGCGTCCAAGTCGCGCGCGTGGTCCATGCACCAGGCCCTGTCGGCACAGATGAGCGGCGGCGAGGATGGCAACGCGAGCGAACTGAACGCGCTGGCCGACCGCATGATGCAGGGCGGCTATTCGTTGTCCGGTGAGCGCGGCACGCTCGTTGCAGCCGAGCAGCTGACGGCGTCGCGCCTCCAGAACCAATACGAGATCGACCGCATGAATCGCGAGGCCAAGCTGCTCGACGCGGTCGCCGCCCAGGCGGCGCAGGAGAAGGCGGCTGCTCAGGCCCGCGCGGCGGCCGTGCAGGCCAGTGCCAACGCCTCGCAGGTTCGCGTCGGCGGCGCGATCGAGCTGCTCAACGCCTTCGACGGGCAACGGTTCACGCCCGACGTATGGCACCTGCTCGGCGACAAGATGAACCAGCTCTCTCAACGCTACCTGGCGATGGCCCTGGACGTCGCCAAGCGCATGCAGCGCGCTTACAACTTCGAGAACGACCTGCTGCGCACCATCATCAAGCCCGACTACATGTCCGACACCGTCAAGGGCATGCTGGCCGCCGATACCTTGATGCTCGACGTGCAGTCGTTCACCTACGACCTGATCACCAGCACCACGGCCAAGCAGCAACCGGTGCGCCAGACCGTGTCGCTGGCCCAGCGTTATCCCTTCCTGTTCGAAACGCAGTTGCGCGGGCAGGGACGCATGGAGTTCCAGACCAACCTGGACGACTTCGACAGCGTCTATCCCGGCACCTATGCCGGGCGCATCGAACACGTCGAGGTCGTCGTCGATGGCATCGTGCCATCGCGTGGCCTGAGCGGCACCTTGACCAACTCAGGGCTGTCGCACTACCGAGTGCCGACGCCCTGGGCGGACGACAGCAACGGCATCAAGCACCGGGTGCAGTCACGCGAAGCGCTGGTGATTTCCGACTACGAGTTGCGCAGCGACGCCATCATCGTCGACAGCGACCGCCGCCGCAGACGCATCTTCGAGGGGGCCGGGCTGGCCTCGTCGTGGACGCTGGAGTTGCCCAAGGCAGTGAACACGCTCGACTACCAGGCGATCGTCGACGTGCGGCTCACTTTCACCTACCAGGCGCGCTTCGACCCCGACCTGCGGGAGCTGGTGCTGGCCGAGCTGGCCGCTCTTCCGCAGGCCAACCAGCGGCAACGGCCCTATCCCCTGCGTTGGCTGTATCCGGATGCCTTCTTCCTGTTCTACGACTCTGGCGTGCTGGCGCTGCCCCTCGCACGCGGCGACTTCGCCCCGTCCGAGACCGACCCGCAACTCGCCGAGCTCAGCCTGGTCGTCGCAACGACGCCGCGCGCCCGCGCTGGCGGCCTCGTGCTGCACGTTGCAGCGCCAGGCAAGCCGGCGGTGCGCGTCACCACAGCCGCCGACGGCACGGTGGCGGTCGATGACCTGGCGGGCGCCGCGGGTGGCACGGCGCTGGGCGACTACCGCATCGAGCTCCAGGCCGCCGACAACCCGGGATGGGTGACCGACGGCGCGCTGGCCCTGTCGGCGATCGACAACATCGCATTGGTGCTGTCCTACACCTTCACGCCGCGCAGCTGAGGCCGGCCATGTCGATCGACGTCGGATTCGCGAGCCAGGCGCCTTCGTTGCCAGGTGGCGGTGGTGGCCTGGACGGTCTCGGGGAGACCTTTACGCCTGACTTGCACAGCGGCACAGGCGCTTTCAACGTCCCCCTCGGCTTGCCCAACGGCCCCAACGACATTGGACCGAAGCTGTCCCTGCGCTATGACTCGGCGTCGGGCAACGGACCGTTCGGCATGGGCTGGTCTTTGCAGCTGCCGCGCATCCTGCGCAGCACGATGATCGGCCGGCCGCGTTATGACAACAGCGACACCTTGGTGCTCGAAGGCTCGGGACCTCTGGTACGCCTGCCCGACGGCAGCCTGCGCCCCGAGGTCGAAACCGGCGACTGGCGAATCGAACGCCTGGGCGACGGTTTCCGGGTCACGGATCGCGCCGGCACGCGTTATGAGCTTGGCACCAGCGCAGACAGCCGCATCGCCGGACTGGCCGGCGGCACTTGGGCCTGGCTGGCACACCGCGTGGAGGACAACCTCGGCCAGACGGCCACTTTCACCTGGCGCGCATCCGGTGCCCAGCGCTACCTTGACGAACTGACCTACGGGCCGTACCGAGTCGAGTTTCACCATGAGCCGCGGCCCGACCCGCTTCGCTGGGGCCGCGGCGGCTTCCTGCTTCAGACCGACGAGCGCTGTGCGAAGGTAGAGCTCCACCTCGTCGGCGCCGCACACAGCCTCGTGCGACGGTGGGCCCTCGGCTATTCCGTCGCGCAACCGAACGGCGCCTCGCTCCTCAGCTCGATCACACTGTCCGGCTTCGACGACGACGGTGCGTCGCTATCGGCACCGCCGCTGCGCCTGGCTTACACCGAGCCTGCCGCGCCTCGCCTGCAGCGCATGGGAGCGCTCGACGAAGGCGCCCTGCCGCCGGGCTTGGGCGACCGGGGTCGCGTGGAGTTGGTCGACTGGAATGGCAACGGGCTGCCCGACGTGCTCGAGATCGGCACTGCGGGCACCGCCCGCGTGTGGCCAAACCTGGGCGGCCTGTGGGGTCGCCCGCGCAACGCCGGTCTGGTGCCGCAGTTGGCAAGCACCGGTGCGCAAGCTGCCCTCGTGGACATCGACGGAGATGGCTTGGCCGACGTGGTCCGCGTTGACCAACCGCTGCGCGGATACCAGCCGCGAACGCCTCAGGGTTTCGCACGGCCGGTTGCCTGGGGCGAGGCACCAGCATTGGCGCTGGCCTCACCAAGATGCCGCCTTGCCGACTTCGACGGCAACGGCCTGATCGATCTGCTGTGGAGCAATGGCAATGCGCTGATGCTGGCGCAGCGCAACGAGCGCGGCGACTGGCTGCCGACTCCCGTGGTCGTGCCCGCGACGCCGGCTGGCCCCCCGAGTGACTTGGCCGACCCTCACGTGTTCTGTGCCGACATGACCGGCGACGGCTCGCCGGATGTCGTCCGGGTCGATGGGCGAGGAGTGACGTATTGGCCCTACCTCGGCTTCGGTCGGTTTGGCGATGCGGTGTCCATGACCACCCCGCCGCGCCTGCCCTTCGATGTCGATCCAAACTGCGTCTTCGTGGTCGATCTCGATGGCGACGGATGCGCAGACGTGATTTACGTGGGCGATGGCCTCGTGCGCTGGTGGCCGAATCGCTGGGGCAGTGGATTCGAGGCGCCGCGCGAGATCGAGCATCTTCCGACGGAAGCAATGCGGGATCTGCGCGTCGCCGACCTGTTCGGTACCGGCAGCCCCGGCCTGTGCTGGACGGCCACGCTTGCGTCCGGTCGTGCCCGCTGGTTCGTGCTCGATCCTCTGGGCGGCGTCCGCTGTGGGCTACTGAACGTCATCGACAACTCCATCGGCCGCCGCACGCAGGTTAGCTACTCCACCTCAGCACTCGAGGCGAGCCGGGACGCCTTGCGCGGCGCTGCGTGGACCACCCGGCTGCCGTTCGTGCTGTCGGTGGTTGGCGAGGTCCGCATCTCGGACCAATCGGGCGGCGCCGACAGCGTCACGCGGTTCGCCTACCACGAGGGTCGCTACGACGGCGTGCTGCGCGAGGTCTGCGGCTTTGGCCGAGTCGAGTCCGAAGACGTCGGGGACGCGAGCGTGGCCACCCTGCGAACCACGCGCTGGTTTCACACCGGGCTGCTGCCGGACGGGACGGAACCGGCGACGCAGGCCGAGCGTCGCCGGTGGCGCGCGATCCGCGGACGGCTGTTCCGCCAGGAGCGCACCGGCGAAGATGGCCGACGCTTCGACCGGCTCACCCAGGACTGGGAAGTGGCTGACGCGACGGCGGGCTTCACCGTTGTGCCGCACCTGCGCCGCAACACTCGCTTCACCTTTGAAGGCGCCCCGACCGCGGTGAGTTGGATCGTCAGCGAGCAGCTCGCCTGGGACCCCGAAGGCAACGTGACCGAGGCGGTCGAGCATAGCTTTGTCGAGGGACAGGCCGAGCCGACCGCCACGCTGCACACCTTCACCGACTACGCGGTGGACCCCGCCGGGCGCTTCCGCCAGCGCCTGTCTCGCGCAAGGCAAACGGACGGGGAGGGCACCCTGCTGGCGGAGACGCGCGCCGAATACGACCAACTGCCCTTGGGGGAAGTCGGCGCACAAGGACTCCTTACTGCACGCGCCGCATTGGCACTCACCGACGCCGGGGCGGTGGAGGTGTACGGCGCTGATCCGCCTGACTTCGCAGCGCTGGGTTACACGCGCCGTGCCGGCACAAACGGGTGGTGGGTCGAGCTGGGCCGTTTCGAGCGCATGGTGGACGCCGACGGATTGCACGGGCGCATCACCGGCCCGCGCGGCGGGGTGTCGGCGCTGCGTTTCGACACGGCGGGATGCTACCCAGTGCGCGTACGTGACGCGATGGGCAACGAGGTCAGGGCCGAGTTCGACCTGCGTGTCTATCAGCCCACAGCGATCACCGAACCGTCCGGCGCGAGGTCCACCGCCCGATTCGACGCGCTGGCTCGGATGCTGAACAAGGTCGAGCCCGGCGACAGCGATGCAGAACCGACCGTGTCCTACACCTACGACACCAGCACCGTGCCGGTGCAGCTTGTTGTGTCACACCGAACCTCTGCTGCCACGCCCCGCCGGACCGAACGCCAGTTCATCGACGGCAACGGACAGCTGATCGAACGGCGCGTATCGGACGCGTTGGGCGAGGTCATCGACGCTTGCAATGTCTTCGGACCGCGCGGCGTGCTGGCGCGAACTTACTTGACCCGCCGTCCGGCAGGCGCGGCCTATGCGGCTCCCGAGCCGGGCGATCCCCACACGGAGATCGTCTACGACGCCCTTGGACGCGCGGTGCGCACGATCCGCCCGGATGGCGCCATCGCCACCGCCCGCTACCTGCCCGGCTTGATCGAAGAAGCCGACGAGGAGGACAACCGCGCCGATGCGTCCGCGCAGCACACCGGCACGGTCACGCGCCGCTTCGTTGACGTGGCAGGGCGAGTCACGCGCATAGAGCAGTTGCTCGGGACGCAGGTGCTTACCTCGAGCGATACCTACGACGTCAAGGGGCGCTTGATCGAACACGTCGATGCCAGCGGCGTCCGCACTCGCTTCACCCACGACCTCCTGGGCCATGTGCTGCGCGTCGAGCGGCCTGAGCAAATCCAGGTCGCGGTGATTGACGCCAGCGGCAATACGGTGGAGTCGCGCACCGGTTCAGCGCGTGTGCTGCGCCGCTTCGATCTTGCGAACCGACCGATCGAAGTGCGCCATGGCAGCGCAGCCATGTCACCGGTGGCGCGCTACGTCTATCACGACAACGGCGCTCCGGCACCGGCCGATGCAGGGCTGCACACCGCCGGCGGACGGCTGGTGCGGATCGACGACGAAGGTGGCGTCGTGCTGTACGACTATGACGAGCGGGGACGCATCTCCCGCAAGTCGATGCAATGGGCAACCGATGGGCCGCTGGTACTGCAAACCTCGCATCGCCCCGACGGTCTCATCGATCTCGTCACCTACCCGGACGGCACGCTCGCGCGCTACCGCTATGACGAGCGCGGGCGCCTGCACAGCATCGAGGGCGTGATCGATTCGATCGAATACGACATCGCCAATCGGCGCACCGCCGTGCACTACAGCAACGGCACGGTGCAACGCGACGGTCACCATCCCCTGACCTCCTGGCGCAGCTCGTCGGCCTTGTCCGGTCCGTCCGGAACGCTGCGAGAGGTCGGCTATCGACACGACAGTGTCGGCAACGTGATCGCGCTCACGAGCCCGGACACAGACTTGGCGTGGCAGTACCGCTATGACGACCTGTACCGTCTTACGCGCGCCACCGGCGCTGCGGGCGACTGGCAGTACGCATACGACGCGGCGGGTAACACCCTATCGGCGTCCGATGTCGGCGCCTACAGCTACGGCGGGGACGGCGTGCCGGCCACCTGCCTGCGCAGTGCGGGAAGCGACACGTTCACGTACGACGATCACGGCCACGTGGCGACCGCGCCCTGGGGCAAACACAGCGTCGATGCCGAAGGCCGCTTGCGCCGCATCGACCTGGCCGCCGGCGGACGTGAAGAGTTCACCTACGACCACACCGGCAATCTGGTGCGCCGCTGGAGCATCGACAGCGCCGGCGGGGTGAGAGAGATCTGGAGTCCCGACAAGCTGCTGCGCGTGGAAGGGGGCGTACTGGAGCTGCAGTTCACCGACGGGACCCGCATCGTCGCGCGCCAGCGCGCGAGCGTGCGCACCTGGCAGCATGTGGACCACCTCGGCTCTCTGGTGTTGGCCACCGACCAAGCCGGCGCCGTGGCGCTATCGATCGGCTACGGGCCTTACGGACAGGTGTTGCGCCGCAGTGGCGGAGCCACGTCGTCGCAAGGGTTCGCCACCGGGCAGGCGATGGGCCCGGGCCTGGTGCTGCTGAGAGCGCGTTGGTACAGCCCGCGCATCGGACGTTTCCTGTCGCCCGATTCGATGATCGGCGATGCCGGCGATCCGCTGGCCTGGAATTTCTACGCCTATTGCCGCTGCAACCCGACCAGCTACGTCGATCCGAGCGGGCGATCGTTCTGGAAGATCTTTGCGGCCATCGTGGCCACGGTGGCCATCATCGCGCTGGCCGTGATCGTCACGGCCTTTACCTTCGGCATCGGGACACCCGGCGCGGTGGCGCTGACAGTCGGCGGGTTGTCAGTGACCTGGGGCGCGGTCTTTGCAGCAACGGCAATCGGCATAGCCGCTGGCGGCTTGATCGGCGGAATCGCCGCGGCACGCGCCGGTGGCGACGCCGGGGATATCGTGCTTGGCGCGTTGGTGGGCGGCGCTGTCGGAGGCTGGGCCGCCTTCGGAGCCGCATTTGCGGGCGCTGCCGTCGCCGGTGGCATCGGCCTTGCGCCCGGCGGGATTGCTGCCGGAGCGGTGTCGGGTGGAGTCAGCGGTCTCGTGAACGGAGCAGCGATGGGTTTCGCGTCGGGCTTCGCCGGCGGCAAGAACAACGGCTTCAAGGACGTGATGGAAAAGGTGCTCGTCGGCGCGATCATCGGCGCCGCGGTCGGTGCCGGCATCGGGGCCTTGAGCGGCGTCAAGCCGCCGGCGAACGAGACACCCCGGCAAGCCCTCGAGAAGTCGATGAAGCCGGACATGAACTGGCAGCCCGATCTCCAGGCGCCAGGTGCGCCGCCCGCGACGCCGGTCAACTCGTTCTCGGACGCGGCGGGCAAGGTCGGCACGGGCCTGCTGGGCAAAGGCGCTGGCGCCGTCGCTCCGCACGTGGCTCAGGCGGCGTCAGGTGTCACCAGCAACATCGCCGTGCAGACCGTCCTCGTGGATCTCCACGCAGCGGCCGCGTCCGCGTTCTGGGACGACCTGCAGGACTACGTGCGCACACACAACGTAGATCTCGGTCCGCTCAACTTCATTAGGGGTGAACTTTGACGAGTCTGCTTAAAGGCCCGTGGCGATTCGAGCGAGAGGTCTATCGATCGCATCACCCATTGCCAAAGCCCGCGAGGTCCACCCGCCTCTGTATTTGCCAATGGATTGCCGGACCGTGGCATCAGAACGGCGAGGACGCGCTACCAAAGGCTGATGCCCTCGCCAATCTTGAGCGCTGGTGCTGGGGGCTGGAATGCCTATTTTGGTATTTTGGGTATTCATGCCCAATATTGGTATGCCGCGTGCGGCAGATCATCGCTGCCTTGTGTATGGTTCCGTCGCCAATAAGACCGACACGGCCAGCAGCGACATCGATCTGATGCTCCTGAGTGACGAAGTCAGCTACGGGGACACCCTCACGTGCTGGAGGCCGCCAGCGGCACGCTCGGCCTCACGGTGAACCCGACGATCCTCACTCGCAAGGAGTTCGCCAAGCGCGTCAAGGCGCAGGAGTCCTTTCTGACGCGTGCACGGGAGCAACCGAAGGTCTGGATCACCGGGGGTGAAAGTGACCTCCCCGTTTGAGAACCTCAGCGGACCCGGCAAGCCTTTTAAAGCCGAGCTCCCGACGCCAAGGAGTTCGCGGGGCTCAAGCGCTCGGGACTTGCGCGGCTGCAAGGACGCGGTCAATGGCTCGCTCTTGCTGGAGAGCCGGTTCGACCTGTCTTACAACGCGGCGCATGCCCTGGGCTTGGCGGCGCTGCGCTGGAGCGGGTATCGGTGGTCGCCGAAGCGTAAGGCCAACCAGTCCCAGAACCCGTTCTACGACTTCGTGCGTGAGTTGGCGCCGCCGGCGTGATCTGCGCGTCGAGGGGGGCGCGGATTCGGCTCGGTCAGGCGCCGAGCTTCAGCACCCGCGCGGCATTGCCGTACATCACGCTGTCGATCACGTCGTCCTTGAAGCCGAGCGTGCGGTAGTCGTCAATCGATTGCTTCATCGGCCGGAAGGGGTAGGAACTGCCGAACAGGATCTGGTTCTTCATGCAGCCGTTGGCCGCCTCGACGTACAAGCCACCGCCCGGCACGAAGATGTACATGTCGGGCACGATGAACACGTTCTCCCAGCGCAGGGCCACGCCGATGATCTCGTTCACGTACGGATAGAAGCCGTGGTAGCAGATGATCGAAAGGTTGGGGAAGGCCTTGGCGACATGGCCGACCGCCGACGGATTGACCATGTCCAGACTCGGCGCCGTGGGGCCCGACATGATGGACACCGGTACGCCGAGCTGATCGCAGGCGTCATAGATCGGAAACAGCATCGGATCGTCGCAGTTGCGCGGCGGCGCGCCGAAACCCGGCTCGACGTTGATGCCGCGAACGCCGAGTTTCTTCACGGCGCGCTCGACCTCCTGCACCGCGGCCCGCACGCCCCAGCGGTGCGGATCGATCGAACCGAAGCCGAGCATCTCCTTGTGGCCCTTCACGAGCGCGGCGATCTCGTCGTTCGAATGCTTGATGGACGGCGTGTCGCGGCCGACGACCACCGAGGTGGTGATGCCCGCGGCCTTGATCTCGTCGGCGAAGGAGGCGGCGTCTTTCGAGCGCGTGAAGTGTTCCGGCTCCTTCGAGCCGACCCGGCCATTGAGCCATTTGACGACTTCATAGTCCTTGGTGCCGGGCGTCTTGCCGTAGAAATCATGCAGGAACGCAGGGCGGCTGCGCATGTCGATCACTTGGTTTGCCACGTGGATTCTCCTTGGGTGTTCGGGGGTTGTAGAGAGGATTTCGATGATCGAAGCGCCTGGCGGCGGCTCAGGGCTTGCCGGCGGGCGGCGCATTGCCCGAGCGCTTCGAGTAGGCCTCGACGAAGTCGGCTGCTGCCCGGCTGCCGCCGGAAAACGACTTCATCGCTTCTTCGTGCAGCAGCGACAGCGCCTGCATCTTGACTTCGTTCGCATGCTCGTTGTCGAAGATGTTCGCGAGCTTGCGCGGCCGCGGCACGTTGACTTCCAGCGTCGCGCGCACCTTGGTCGGGATGTTGGTCATGATGATCAGACGGTCGGCCAGGAAGATGGCCTCGTCGATGTCGGTCGTGACGAAGAAGTTGGTGCGGCGCGACTCCTCGAACAGGGCCGCGTAGTACTCCCACATCAGCTCCTTGGACATCGCGTCCAGCCCGCGGAAGGGCTCGTCGAGGATCATGACTTCGGGGTTGTTGATCATGGCGCGCGCCAGTTCGGCGCGGCGCTGCATGCCGCCGGAGAGCTGCGGCGGGTACTTCTTGCGAAAGGCCCGCAGGCCCACCTTGTCGAGCAGGAACTCGGCCTGGTCGCGCGCGGCTTGCGTGTCTTCGCCGCGCGCGCGCGGGCCGTACATGATGTTGTCGTAGGTGGTCATCCAGGGAAACAGCGCCGACTCCTGGAATACCACCAGCCGGTCTTTGCCCGGGCCGGTGATCGGCTTGCCGTCGATCTGGATCGTGCCGGTGGTGGGTTTCTCGAAGCCGGCGAGCAGGCGGATCAGCGTGCTCTTGCCGCAACCCGAGGGGCCGATCATCACGGTGAGCTTGTTGCGTTCGATAAGAAACGAACAGTCCTGCACCACCATCTTCTCGAACAGCCCGCCGCCGTAGCTCTTGCTGATGTTGTTGACGGTGATCTCGCCCGCGGTGGTGGGCGCCTTTCGGGGGGCGGCCGGTGCGGCGTGGATGGCGTCGAGGTTGTTCATGAGTGCCCTTTGGTCCTTAACGCTTCTGCAGCCACGGGGTCGCCAGGCCGCCCAAGGCGCGCAGCACTTCGCTGCAGGCGTAGCCGGCGATGCCGATGCTGATCATCCCGACGACGATCTGCTCGTAGGAGCCGCCGACGTAGGAGTTCCAGATGAAGAAACCCAGGCCGCCGCCCGAGCCGCTGCCGCCGCCGCCAGAGATCATCTCGGCCGCGACCACCACGTTCCAGGTGATGCCCATGCCCACCGAGGAGCCGACCACGATGGAGGGCAGGGTGGCCGGCAGCACCACGCGGCGGAAGATGTCCCACTGCGAGGCGCCCATCGCCTGTGCCGCCTGGAAGTAGCGGCTGTCGATCGATTTGGCGCCGCCCACGACGTTGATGACGACGGTGAAGAAGGCGCCGAGGAAGGTGACGAAGGCGATCGAGAGTTCCTGGGTGGGCCAGAAGATGATCGAGATCGGCACCCAGGCCAGCGGCGGGATCGGCCGCAGCAGCTCGAAGGTCGGGAAGGTCAGGCCGTTGAAGGTCTTGCTCACCGCCATGATCAGCCCGAGTGGGATGCCGACCACCATCGCCGCAGCGAAGCCGGCCAGCACGCGCAAGAGGCTCAAATACCAGCTCTGCCAGTAGCCCGGATCGTCGAGCAGCTCGGCCCAGACCACCATGACGGCGCTGGGCGCTGGCACGTTGCCGACCCAGGGCAGGGTGTAGCCGAGCCACTCGCCTGAGCGCGAGCCGGCCTCCCATAGCAGCACGAACACGATCAGCGACACCACTGCGCGCCGCCCGGCGCGGCTGAACAGGAAGTTGCGCGCGCGAGTGAGGGACTTGGAGACGGTCAGCGACTTCGCAACCTGCGTCTCGTTGACGTTGGACGGGCTCTTGCGAAGCGGCGGAACGGTGGACTTTTCCATGCTCAGCCTTCTTTCTCGCCGGCGGCGAATGATTTCTTCGCCTCTTCGTGGACGACGGCGCTCGTTTCTTCCATCAGCTCGCGAAAGCGCGGGCTGGTGAGCACGCTGTAGTCGCGTGGGTGCGGGATGTCGACGTCGAGGATCTTCTTCGGCCGGCACGGGCGCGAGGTCATGATGACCAGCCGGTGGCCGAGGAAAAGGGCTTCTTCCAGGTCGTGCGTGATGAAGAAGATCGTGACCTTGTTCTTGTAGTAGATCTCGAGCAAGGCTTCGTGCATGACCGACTTGGTGAGCGAATCGAGCGCGCGATAAGGCTCGTCGAAGAGCAGCACCTTCGGGTCGTTCATCAGCGCGCGCACGATCTCCACGCGCCGGCGCAGGCCGGAGGACACCTCGCCGGGGAAGTTGTTCTCGGCACCGCTCAGCCCGGCATCGGCCATCATGCTGCGGGCTTTCTCGTAGATCTCCTTCTTGCGCATCTTGCCCTGCATGAGGGGTCCGAAGGCGACGTTGTCGAGATTGGATTTCCACGGGAACAGGGCGCCGTTCTGGAACACGACGATGCGGTCGGAGCCCGGCTCGGCGATCGGCTTGCCGGGGCCGCACAGGAGCTTGCCGTCGAGAAAGATGCTGCCCGAGGTGACGCTGTGAAAACCCGCGATGGCATTGAGCAAGGTCGTCTTGCCGCAGCCCGAAGGCCCGACGATCATGCAGATCTCGCCGGCGGGAATGTCGAGCGAGCAATGGTCCACCGCCATCACCGCCGC
>NZ_JACDCU010000223.1 GCF_013817365.1 Methylibium sp.
CGCATAACGGCCGCGCGAGGCCGCATCGAACAACACTTCGCCCTGCGTCTCCAGTGCCAGGCGGCGGCCCAGCTCGGCGGCTTCTGCCGTGCCGGGGCTCATGCGCCTGACGGCGGAGGGCGCAGGCGTCGGCCCGCTCAGCGCCTGTGCCCGCAGCGGCGCGTTCATGCGCGCGCCTTGCGAGGTGCTCGCGCGGCTGCCGTCTTGGCCGTGGGCTCGGCGGCGGTGCGCATCAGTTCGAGCACGGCATCGCGCTTGTGCATCAGGTGCTGAACCATCAGCGTGCGCAGCCCGGCGGCGTCGCGCGTGCTCAGCATCTCGACCATCCGCTCATGCTCCTGCACCGCGTGCAGCCACTTGCGCTCGTCGAAGTTGGAGCGAAAGCGCAGGGCCTGCAGGCGCGCGTTGACGGTGCGGTAGGTGTGCGTGAGCACGGCATTGCCGGCGGCTTGGTTCATGGCGTTGTGGATCAGCGCATTGAGCCGGTAGTAGGTGGACAGGTCGCGCCGCGTGTGGGCTGCGAGCATTTCGTAGTGCAGCGCGCGTATTTCGGCCAGCTGGGCGGCATCGATGCGCTGCGCGGCGAGTTCGCCCGACTGCGCCTCCAGGCCGGCGATGACCTCGAAGGTGTCGGCCACGTCCCGCTCCGAGAGCTGGGTGGCCACGGCGCCGCGGTTGGGCAGCAGCTCGACCAGGCCTTCGGCGGCCAGCATGCGAACCGCCTCGCGCAGCGGCGTTCTCGACACCTGCAACTGCTCGCACAACTCGCGCTCGTTGAGCTTCGCGCCCGGTGCGATCTCGCCTTCGACGATGCGCTGGCGCAGCCGCACGGCCACTTGCTGGTGCAGCACCTGACCCGGGATTGCCACGATGTCGGCCATTGACTTCCTTTGTGCCGGCTTATTTTGTATTCAAAAAAGCACCCGGTCAAACCCGAACACTACAGGTCCGCCCTCTTGACAGCAATGCTTTGTATGCAAAACTGGATGCCTTCACGGAGATGTTCATGATCGCGCTCGACCACCATCCCACCGGCCGTCATTTTTTGCAGATTCCCGGCCCCAGCCCGGTGCCCGATCGCATCCTGCGGGCGATGAGCCTGCCGACCATCGACCACCGCGGGCCCGAGTTCGCGCAGCTCGGGCTCAAGGTGCTCGCCGGCATTGGCCGGGTATTCCAGACGCGTGGCCCGGTGGCGATCTATCCGGCCTCGGGCACCGGGGCCTGGGAAGCGGCGCTGGTCAACACGCTGAGCCCCGGCGACGCGGTGCTGATGTACGAAGGCGGGCAGTTCGCCGCGCTCTGGCAAAAGCTCGCGCTGCGTCTCGGTCTGAAGCCCGAGTTCATCGCGCTGCCCGGCACCGACGCCGAGACCAGTCTGCCTGCCAGTTGGCGGCGCGGCGTGCAGGCCGAGCTGATCGAGCAGCGCCTGCGCGCCGACACCGTGCACGCCATCAAGGCCGTGTGCGTGGTGCACAACGAGACCTCGACGGGCGTGACCTCCGACATCCCCGCCGTGCGCCGCGCCATCGATGCCGCCGGGCACCCGGCGCTGCTGCTCGTCGACACCATCTCGGGTCTGGCGAGCGCCGACTACCGCCACGATGAATGGGGTATCGACGTGTCCATCAGCGGTTCGCAAAAGGGCCTCATGCTGCCGCCGGGGATCAGCTTCAACGCTGTGTCGGCCAAGGCGCTGGCGGCCAGCAAGACGGCCACGTTGCCCAAGGCCTTCTGGGCCTGGGACGAGATCTTCGAGACGAACCGGACCGGCTACTGGCCGACCACGCCCAACACCAACCTGCTCTACGGTCTTTCCGAAGCGCTCGACCTGCTGCTCGACCCGGCCACCGGCGGGCTGCAGGCGGTGTTCGAGCGCCACCGGCGCTGGGGCGAGGGCGTGCGTGCGGCGGTGCGTGCATGGGGTCTGCCGATCCAGTGTGCCGATCCGGCCGTGTATTCGCCCGTGCTCACCGGCGTGGTCACCCCCGTGGGCGTCGATGCCGACGCTCTGCGCAAGCTCATTCACCAGCGCTTCGATCTTTCGCTCGGCACCGGCCTGGGCAAGCTCAAGGGCCGCATGTTCCGCATCGGCCATCTCGGCGACTGCAACGACCTCACCTTGATGGCGGCGCTGGCCGGCTGCGAGATGGGGCTCAAGCTCGCCGGCGTCAAGCTCGCCGCGAGCGGCGTGCAGGGCGCGATGGACCACTTCGCCGCGCATCCGCAGCAGCAACCGCTGCTCGCGGCGGCGTGAGCGGACGAACGCCTCGGCCCCATCGGTCACCGGCATGCAAAGACGCTTTCTCGCCGGGCTTCGCGGTCCGACCCAGACCCCTCTTCACGACGAACCGGCTGCACCCCGAGCCGGCCCCAGCCCCTCGACCAGGAGACAAACCATGAGAAAGACCCTTGCAGCGTGCGCGATGCTGATCGCCGGCAGCTTCACCCTACCCGCCCAGGCGCAAACCGAATTGAAGCTCGGCCACGTGGGCGGCCCCGGCTCGCTGTTCGAGCTGTCGGCCAACGAGTTCGCGCGCCGCGCCAACGCGGCGCTGGGCGACAAGGCCAAGGTGGTGGTGTTCGGCTCGAGCCAGCTCGGCGGCGACCGCGAGATGATGCAAAAGCTGCGCCTCGGCACGCTCGAGTTCTCGCTGCCTTCCACCGTGATGTCGTCCGAGGTCGATGCCTTCGGCATGTTCGAGATGCCCTACCTCGTGAAGAACCGCGAGCACATGCAAAAGATCGAGAAGGACGTCGTGTGGCCGACGCTGGCACCGATGGCCGAGGCCAAGGGCTACAAGCTGCTGGCCGTGTGGGAGAACGGTTTTCGGCACATCACCACCAGCGGCAGGGCCATCGTCAAGCCGGCCGACCTGGGCGGCATGAAACTGCGCGTACCGCAGGGCAAGTGGCGCGTGAAGATGTTCCAGGCTTACGGCGCCAACCCGTCGCCGATGGCCTTGTCGGAAGTGTTCGTGGCGCTGCAGACGGGCGTGATGGATGGCCAGGAGAACCCGCTCACGCAGATTTATTCGTCCAAGTTCCAGGAAGTGCAGAAGCACCTTTCGCTGACCGGCCACGTCTATACCCCCGCTTATCTCGCCATCGGCGCGAGCAAGTGGAAGGGCCTGCCGGCCGACGTGCGTGCCATCCTCGAGAAGACCGCCAAGGAAACGCAGGCCTACGTGTACGAGCAGGCCGCCAAGCTCGACGACGATCTGCTGGCCAAGCTCAAGGCCGGCGGCATGCAGGTCAACGAGGCCGACAAGGACGCCTTCATCGAAGCCAGCAAGTCGGTCTATGAAGATTTCGGCAAGGAAGTGCCGGCCGGCGGCGAGCTGGTCGACAAGGCCATCGCGCTCGGCAAGGGCTTGTGATCCTTCGCCGGCCTCCGCACTGCGTGTCGGGGGCCGGTGAGCAAAGCCTTCTGTCTGCCTTCACGGAAAACGCCGCATCGTGTTCGACTCCCTCCGCACCACCTTCGACCGGGCGCTGACCGCCTTCGTCATCTTCCTGCTCGGCAGCCTGGCCGTGATGATCCTGTTCGGCGTGCTCTGCCGCAAGCTGGGCATCGCGGTCGTTTGGTACGACGAGGGTGCTTCGATCATGCTGGCCTGGCTCACCTATTACGGTGCCGCTCTCGCTGCGCTCAAGCGCGCCCACATCGGATTTCCTGGAATGGTCAACGCCATGCCGCCGCGGTGGCGCGTGCCGGCGGTGCTGTTCGGCGAGGTCTGCGTGATCGGCTTCTTCGGCCTGCTCACCTTCTACGGCTTCGAGGTGCTGCGCATCCTGGAGGGCGACACCATGGTCAGCCTGCCGAACGTGCCGACGCAGCTCACGCAGTCGGTCATCCCGATCGGCGGGGCGCTGTTCATCATCGCCCAGTTGCTCAGCCTGCCCGAGGTCCTGCAACAGGCGCGCGGCCGCGGCATCGTCGATGCCGAGCAGAAGGCCGTCGCCGAGGCGCTGCAATGATCGTCGCCTTCATGTTCCTGGCCCTGGTGGGCCTGATCCTGTTCAACGTGCCGATCGCGGTGGCGCTGGGCGTCGTCGCGATGGGGGCGATGGTGTTCTCCGGCGGCATGGATTCGCTGCTCAACGCCGCCATCGTCATGTTCTCCGGCGCCACGAGCTTTCCGCTGCTGGCCATTCCGCTGTTCATTCTGGCCGGCGCGATCATGAACTCGTCGAGCCTGTCGCGCCGGCTGATCGCCTTCGCCTCGGCACTGTTCGGCTTCGTCAAGGGCGGGCTGGCGATGGTCAACATCGGCACCTCGATGTTCTTCGCCGAGATCTCCGGCTCGGCCGTGGCGGACGTCGCCGCGATGGGCTCGATCCTGATCCCGGCGATGAAGAAGCGGGGCTACCCGAAGGAGTTCGCCGCGGCCATCACCTCGTCGTCGGCGACGCTGGCGGTGATCATCCCGCCCTCGATCCCGATGATCCTGTACGCGGTGATGGCCGACGCCTCGGTGGTGCAGATCTTCGTGGCCGGCATCATTCCCGGCGTGCTCGGCGGCCTGGGCATGATGGGCCTGGCCTACTGGTACGCGCGGCGCTACAACTACCCCGTGGAAGAGGCGTTCGCCTGGGCCAACGTGCGCAAGACCTTCAAGGACGCGGCCTGGGCCTTCCTGCTGCCGATCATCATCCTGGGCGGCATCTTCGGCGGCGTGGTCACGGCCACCGAGGGCGCGGCGCTGGCCGTGCTGGCCGCACTCTTCATCGGCGGGGTGATCTACCGCGAGCTCGACTTCAAGCATCTCTACGCCTCGATGATCGAAGGCGCCACGCAGACCGCCACGGTGATGCTGCTGGTGGCTGCGTCGGCCCTGCTCGGCGTGTACCTCACCGAGCAGCAGATGCCGCAGCAGCTCGCCACCTGGATGTCGTCGATCACCGACAACCGCTATGCGGTGCTCGGTCTGCTCAACGTCTTCTTCCTGCTCATCGGCCTGTTCCTGCATTCGGCTGCGGCCATCATCCTGGTGGTGCCGATCGTCATGCCGTTGGTCAATTCGGTGGGCATCGATCCGGTGCACTTCGGCCTGATCGTCACGCTCAACCTGGGCATCGGCCAGCAGACGCCGCCGGTGGCCAGCGTGCTGATGGCCTCGTGCTCGATCGCCAAGGCCGACATCTGGGCCGTGAGCCGGGTCAACCTGCCTTTCATCGGCGTGCTGGTGGCAGTGCTGATGTTGGTGACCTACGCACCGGGGATCGTCATGGCGCCGGTCGAGTACTTCTACCGCTGAGGCAACCTGCGGAGTCTGCGATGAACGAACACATCCTGATCGAACGCGACGGCGCCATCGCCACCGTCGTCCTCAACCGGCCGGAAAAGCTCAATGCGTTGACCAAGCCGATGTGGCAACGCCTGGGCCACGCGATGCGCGAGCTTTCGGCGGACGACGCCGTTCGCTGCGTGGTGCTGCGCGGCGCGGGCGGCAAGTCGTTCGCGCCGGGCAACGACATCTCGGAGTTCGAGGGCGAGCGCAGCAACTTCGAGCAGGGCAAGGCCTACGGTCAGGTGCTGCACGGAGCGCTCTCGGCGATCTCCGATTGCCGGCACCCGACCGTGGCGTTGATCCAGGGCATCTGCGTCGGCGGCGGGCTGGAGATCGCCGCGCTGTGCGACCTGCGCATCTGCGGCGAATCGAGCCGCTTCGGCGTGCCGATCAACCAGCTCGGGCTGGTCATGGCGCATGCGGAGCTCGGCGCGCTGATCAAGCTGGCCGGCCGCGCGGTGGCGATGGAGATCCTGCTCGAAGGCCGCGTGTTCGGTGCGCGCGAGGCGCTGGACAAGCGGCTGGTCAACCGCGTGGTGGCCGACGAGCAGGTGGCCGCCGAGGCCTATGCCACGGCGCGCCGCATTGCCGCCGGCGCGCCGCTGGTCGCCCGCTGGCACAAGCAGTTCGCGCGCGAGATCGAAGCCGGGGCGCCGCTCACCGAGGCGCAACTCGACGAAGGCTTTCGCTGCTACGACACCGAAGACTTCCGCATTGGCTACCAGGCGTTCTTGAAGAAAGCCAAGCCGGCGTTCGAAGGCCGCTGAAGCCGCGTCGCCTCACAAGCGCTCCACGCCGAGGTGACACTCCACTTGCGGGGTTCTCCGGCTCCTGCATCCCCGATGACCCGATCCTCCGAACTGCCGCTTCCTATGACCGATCCCATCAACAAAGGCCCGCTTGCCGGCGTGAAAGTCCTCGAGCTGGCGCAGATCATGGCCGGTCCGACCTGCGGCACCTTGCTGGCCGACATGGGCGCCGACGTCATCAAGGTCGAAAAACTGCCCGGCGGCGACGACACGCGCCGCTATGCAGAGCCGCAGGTGAACGGCGAGTCGGCGGCCTTCATGGTGATGAACCGCAACAAGCGCTCGATCGCCGTGAATCTCAAGACCGACGGCGGCAAGGAAGTCGTCAAGCGCATGGTGGCCGGTGCCGA
>NZ_JACDCU010000224.1 GCF_013817365.1 Methylibium sp.
GCCCTGCTGACCGAAGCGCGGCGCGGCGAGATGGTGGTCGATTTCTGTGCCGGCGCCGGCGGCAAGACGCTGGCGCTCGGCGCAATGATGCGCAACACCGGCCGGCTCTACGCCTTCGACGTGTCGGGTCACCGGCTCGATGCGCTCAAGCCGCGGCTGGCGCGTAGCGGTCTGTCCAATGTGTATGCGGTGCAGATCGCCCACGAGCGCGACGAGCGCATCGAGCGCCTGGCCGGCAAGATCGACCGCGTGCTGGTCGATGCGCCGTGTTCGGGGCTGGGGACCTTGCGCCGCAATCCCGACCTGAAGTGGCGCCAGTCGCCGCGGACGATCGATGCCTTGAGAAACGGACAGACGACCATCCTGGACAGCGCCGCGCGCCTGCTCAAGTCGGGCGGCCGGCTCGTCTACGCAACGTGCAGCTTGCTGCAAGCAGAGAACGAGGAGATCGCGCAACGCTTCAGCACCGAGCATCGTGAGTTCGTGCCACTCCCTGTCGCCCCCGCGTTGGAGCGAGCCGGACTGGGGCAAGCGCTGAATCTCGTCGCGCGCGACTATTTGCGTTTGTGGCCTCATCGGCACGCAACCGACGGCTTCTTTGCGGCTATATGGCACCGCAAGTGAGAAAAGCGCGGTAGGGAACGTTGCGCCCGCCGCGCACTCCAAGCGAATGCGACTGCAATAGACTGGGGTTCTCCGGGGTCTCTCTGCGGCTCGCCAACTACAATCTCCTGTTGCTCAAGAGGATACAAATGGAATCGATATCGACCTTGTGGTTTGCCTTGATCGATGGCCTCGCCGATGGATGGCTGCAGGCTTCGTGGTGGCAGGTCCTGATCGCCGCTCTGGTGTTCACGCACATCACCATCGCCGCCGTCACGATCTTCCTGCACCGCTCGCAGGCGCACCGCTCGCTTGATTTGCATCCGGCGGTCTCACACTTCTTCCGTTTCTGGCTGTGGCTGACCACCGGCATGGTGACCAAGGAGTGGGTCGCGATCCACCGCAAGCACCACGCCAAATGCGAGACGCACGACGACCCGCACAGCCCTCAGACGCGTGGCATCAAGGCCGTGCTGTTGACCGGCAGCGAGATGTACCGCGCGGAAGCCAAGAACGAGGAAACGCTGGCCAAGTTCGGTCATGGCACACCCGACGACTGGATCGAGCGCAACCTCTACACCCGCTATAGCTGGCAGGGCGTGGGCCTCATGCTGCTCGTCAACCTGTTCCTGTTCGGCGCCATCGGTGCGAGCGTGTGGGCGTTGCAGATGGCCTGGATCCCGATCACCGCGGCCGGCATCATCAACGGCCTGGCTCACTGGTGGGGCTACCGCAGCTTCGAGGCACCCGATGCTTCGACCAACATCTCGCCCTGGGGCATCATCATCGGTGGCGAGGAGTTGCACAACAACCACCACACCTACCCGACCTCGGCCAAGCTGTCGGTCAAGCCTTACGAGTTCGATATCGGTTGGGCCTACATCCGTGGGCTGGAAATGCTGGGCCTCGCCACCGTGCGCAAGACGCCGCCGAAGATGGCACTGGGCGCCCTGAAGCCGGTGGCAGACAGCCAGACGCTGGAAGCCATCATCAACCACCGCTACGAATTGATGGCCAGCTACGGCCGCGATCTCAAGGCCGCTTGTGCGACCGAGATGGCGCGCCTCAAGGCCAGCGGCCAGCCGGACCCGGCCAAGCAGGCCCAGTTGCGGCTCGCCCAGCGCTGGCTGCACCGCGACGACGACCGCATTCCGCAAGCGGTGCGGTCGCAGGTGGCGTCCGCACGCGCAGAGCATCCGGTGCTCGACATGCTGGTGACGATGCGCGAAGAGTTGCGCCAGTTGTGGACCCGCACCAACGTCTCGGCCGAGCAGCTGGTGGCGGACCTGCAGGCATGGTGCAAGAAGGCCGAGGAAAGCGGCATTGCAACCTTGCAGGAATTTGCGTTGCGACTGCGCGCGGCGCACGCCTGAAGACGGCGGATCGCACAACGAGAAAGCGCCCTGCGGGGCGCTTTTTTCATGGGCATATGCAACTTGCCGCGCGGCGCAACAAAAAACCCGCCGGGCCGAAGCCGGGCGGGTTCTTGCAGAAAAGGCGCCGAATTACTTCAGCTTCACTTCCTTGTAGGCGACATGCTTGCGAGCCTTGGGATCGAACTTCATGATCTCCATCTTCTCGGGCATCGTCTTCTTGTTCTTGTCGGTCGTGTAGAAGTGACCCGTGCCGGCAGTCGATTCCAGCTTGATTTTTTCGCGTCCACCTTTGGCCATGATGTGCTCCTTGCTTCGGGGTCAGGCGATCAGAGTTCGCCGCGGGTGCGCAGGTCGGCAACGACCTTTTCGATGCCCACCTTGTCGATCAGGCGCAGCGCGGCGTTGCTGATGCGCAAGCGAACCCAGCGGTTCTCGGTTTCGAGCCAGAAGCGGCGGTACTGCAGGTTAGGCAGGAAGCGGCGCTTCGTTTTGTTGTTCGCGTGGGAAACATTGTTCCCGACCATCGGGCGTTTGCCCGTGACTTGACAGACGCGTGCCATGACGCTTCTCCGTTCTTAATTCGCTAGGTTTGAATCGACCCACAGAGCAGGCACTTGAACAAATGTCTGGTGTGTGCCCTTCCGGCGCCCTCGCGTACCGCGGACGGCAGGCTAGGAGTGCCGGGTCTGATATCCGGCAAAGAGCGCGATTATAGACGCATGGAAGTGCTCGACGGTACGCGGGTTCAGAGCGTGCCGTCCTGCTCCAAGAAGCGCTGCGCATCGAGCGCGGCCATGCAGCCGGTGCCGGCACTGGTAATCGCCTGGCGGTACACATGGTCCTGCACGTCGCCGGCGGCGAACACACCGGGCACGCTGGTCATGGTGGCGAAACCGGACAGACCGCTTTTCGTGATGATGTAGCCGTCTTTCATTTCGACCTGACCCTGAAAGACTTCGGTATTGGGCTGGTGGCCGATGGCAATGAAGCAACCCTGCAGCTTCAACTCGTGCGTGCTGCCGTCCTGCGTGCTTTTCAGGCGGATGCCGGTGACGCCGCTGGTATCGCCGAGCACTTCGTCGAGGACGTGGAAAAGTTTGAATTCGATTTTTCCGGCGGCCGCCTTTTCCATCAGCTTGTCCACCAGGATCGGTTCGGCCTTGAACTTGTCCCGGCGGTGGACGAGGGTGACCTTGCTGGCGATGTTGGCCAGGTACAGCGCTTCCTCGACCGCCGTGTTGCCGCCGCCGATCACGCACACCTCCTGGTCGCGGTAGAAGAAGCCGTCGCATGTGGCGCAGCCGCTGACGCCGCGCCCCATGAAGGCCTGCTCCGATGGCAGGCCCAGGTACTTGGCCGAGGCGCCTGTTGCGATGATGAGTGCGTCGCAGGTGTAGCTGCCGGCATCGCCGGTCAGTACGAAGGGGCGTTTGGAAAAATCGACCGTGTTGATGTGGTCGAACACGATCCGCGTCTTGAAGCGCTCCGCATGCTCGAGAAAACGCTGCATGAGATCGGGCCCCTGCACGCCATGCACGTCGGCCGGCCAGTTGTCGACGTCGGTGGTTGTCATGAGTTGCCCGCCTTGCGCGAGGCCGGTCACGAGCATCGGCTCGAGGTTGGCGCGGGCGGCGTAGAGCGCGGCGGTGTAGCCGGCGGGGCCGGAGCCGAGGATCAATACCTTCGCGTGCGGGGTTTGTGGCGTGCTCATGGGTAGGGGTGCGAGTGTGGTTCACCGGCCATTTAAGGGTGCGTCCGGGGTTGTGAGCACTGACCTTCGGTTAGAGTGGCCGGCGGTAACAGATCACGCTTGTCTGCCGCTCCTGCGGCGCAGGGCGGATTGTAGGTAAGGTCATCGAGAGGCGTTGCAAGCCGGTCGGCAGCCGCGATCGATGCACGACAAACCAGGAGGATGTCTGATGGCGATGTTGTCCAATCTCGACCTGATCCGGCGTGTGCCGCTGTTCTCGCTGCTCACTGGCGAGCAGGCTCAGTCGATTGCCGATGGTGTGGTCAAGCGGCGCTACCGGCGCGGCGAAACCATCGTCGAGCAGGGCACGAAATCCAACTCGCTGTTCATCCTGCTGACCGGGCGCGCCCGCGTCGTCACGGCCGATGCGCGCGGCCGCGAGGTCATCCTTGCGGTGCTGCAGCCGGGCGACTACCTCGGCGAGATGAGCCTGATCGACAACGAGCCGCATTCCGCGACGGTGCGCGCGGAGGTGCAGAGCGATGCGCTGGTGCTCGGCCGCTCCGAGTTCACGCGCTGCCTGCCGGAGAATTCGAGCCTGTCGTACGCGATCATGCGCGGCCTGGTGTCCCGGCTGCGCTCGGCCGACCGGCAGATCGAATCGCTGGCGCTGCTCGACGTGTACGGCCGGGTCGCCCGCGCGTTGCTCGACATGTCCGAGGACGGCGCCGACTACAAGCTCATCCGCAACAAAGTCTCGCGGCAGGACCTCGCCAAAGTGGTCGGCGCCTCGCGCGAGATGGTCAGCCGCGTGATGAAAGACCTGGAAGAGCGCGGCTTCATCAAGACGCAGGACACCGGCGCTGTCCACATCATGGAGCGGCTGGCGCACCGCTGAGAGGAAGACGGTCCGGCTCGTGCGGTGCAGGCCCGCTGCGGGCATCGCACCAACCCGGTGGCAGTTGCGCCGCTGCGCTGTGCAACGGTTGTCGCGGAGGCGAAGAGCGCCAGACTGCGACTGCGTGAACCACTGCACCGCCTGAGCCTCGGGCAACAGATCGACACCGCCACGGCGGCAAGCGGCGCGCCGCTCGGGCGACAATCGCCGACATGAGTTTTCCCCTCGGTTCTCTCGGCGCCGACGGCGCCGCTCTCCCCGGCCGAAGCGCCGCGCCGCCGACCGCTGCAACGCGTTGGCGCCTCCAGTTCGCTGTGGTGTTCGGGGGCGTCGTCTGGTTGCTGGCGTTGCTGGCGTTGCTCACCCACAGTGCGGGCGATCCCGCGTGGTCGACCTCCGGCCTGCGCCCCGACATCCACAACGGCGCTGGCGTGTTCGGCGCCTGGTTTGCCGACCTCGCCTTCTTCCTGTTGGGCCATTCGGCCTGGTGGCTGCTGCCGATCGGGGCGCGTGCCTGGCTCGGCGCATTGGCGCTGTGGCTGCGTGGCGACCGGGCAGCCACCCGCGCCGATCCCATGGCGGCGCGGCCGGAGTGGCTGCTCTGGATCGGTGTCGTGCTGCTGCTGGCGGCGAGCTGTTCGCTCGAGCACACGCGGCTGTACCAGTGGGAGGCCGGCCTGCCAGGCGGCCACGCCGGCGGCGCGCTCGGCTATGCACTGGGCGCTGCCAGCGTGAGAGCCATCGGTTTCACCGGCTCGGGCGTTTTCTGGATCGCGGCGCTTGTGGCGAGCCTGCCGCTGGCGTTGCGCTTCTCGTGGCCGGTGGTCGCGGAGCAGCTTGGTGCCGCGCTGGAAGGATTGCGTGAGAAGCGCACCCTGCGCATCGAGCGCGCCGAGGACATCCGCCTGGGCGAGCAGGCGCTGCGCGAACGCGAGACCGTCGTTGAGTTCGAGCGGGTGCAGCTCGGCGACCATGCGCCGCTGGTCATCGAAGCGCCAATCGTCGAGCTGCCCAAGAGCGAACGCGTCGCCAAGGAAAAGCAGAAACCCCTCTTCACCGAGCTGGCCGACACCAAGCTGCCGCAGGTCGATCTGCTCGACGCCGCGCCCGGCCGCATGGAGACGGTGACGCCCGAGTCGCTGGAGATGACTTCGCGGATGATCGAGAAGAAGCTCAAGGACTTCGGCGTCGAGGTGCGCGTGGTGGCGGCCTCGCCCGGCCCGGTGATCACGCGCTACGAGATCGAGCCGGCCACCGGTGTGAAGGGCTCGCAGATCGTCGGTCTCGCCAAGGACCTCGCGCGTTCGCTGAGCCTCGTGAGCATCCGCGTGGTCGAGACGATCCCCGGCAAGAACTACATGGCGCTGGAGCTGCCCAATGCCAAGCGGCAGATGATCCGGCTCGCAGAGATCCTCGGCTCGCAGGCCTACAACGATGCGAGTTCGATGCTGACCATCGGCCTGGGCAAGGACATCGTCGGCGGCCCGGTCGTCGCCGATCTCGCCAAGATGCCGCACTGCCTGGTCGCGGGCACCACCGGCGCGGGCAAGTCGGTCGGCATCAACGCCATGATCCTCAGCCTGCTCTACAAGGCCGAGGCGCGCGACGTGCGGCTCATCCTCATCGACCCGAAGATGCTCGAGATGAGCATCTACGAGGGCATCCCGCACCTGCTGTGCCCCGTGGTCACCGACATGAAGCAGGCCGCCAACGCGCTCAACTGGGGCGTGGGCGAAATGGAGCGGCGCTACAAGCTGATGAGCAAGCTGGGCGTGCGCAACTTGGCCGGCTACAACAAGAAGATCGACGAGGCCGCGGTCAAGGGCGACAAGCTGCCCAACCCCTTCAGCCTCACCCCCGAGCAGCC
>NZ_JACDCU010000225.1 GCF_013817365.1 Methylibium sp.
GTCCTGCGCCGCTGCGGCGCAGCCGTCCCCGCCCCTGAACCGTCCCTGACCCTCAAGGAAAAATCATGAACATGACCTGGTTCTTCGATCAACTCGGTCGCGGCGTGCGGCTTGCCGCCCTCGCCGGCGCCGTCGGCCTGACCGCTTGTGGTGGTGGAGGTGGAGGCGGCGGCGACGGTGTGGGCTCCGGGGGCACCGGCTCCTTTGCCGTCGGCCCGATCAGCGGCTTCGGCTCGGTCATCGTCAACGGCATCCGATACGACGACAGCGGCGCCGACGTCTTCGACGATGACGGCAACGCCGTCACTGCAAACGACCTGCGGCTGGGCATGGTGATCGAGGTGACCGGCTCGGAGCTCGCTTCCACGGCGACCGGCCCCACGGCCAATGCGAGCTCGATCCGCTTCTCAAGCGAGATCGTCGGCCCGGTCGAGGCGGTCGATGTCACCGCAGGCACTTTGAAGGTGTTGGGCCAGGATGTCGATGTGACGGCCACCACCGTGTATGACGAAGACCTGAGCGGCCGTCTGGCCGCTGTGCAAGTCGGGCAGATCGTCGAGGTCTACGGCCTGGGCAACGGCTCCGGCCGCTACACCGCCACGCGGATCGAACTCAAGAACCCGGACAGAGACAACTACCGGCTGCGCGGCCCGGTGCGCGAGCTCGATACGCAGGCCCAGACCTTCCGCATCGGCGAGGCGCTCATCTCTTACGCGGACCTGCCTGACTCTGAAACGCCTGCGTTGGTTGACGGTCAGTTGGTTCGCGTGCGACTGGAGCCCGTGCCGGTGAACGGTGCTTATGTGACCCAGCGCCTGCGGGGCGGCGAACGCCGGGTCGAGGACCGTGACGAGGCCGAGATCGAGGGCTTGGTGAGCAGTGTCGAAGCCGGCAACCCGCGGCGCTTCAGCGTGGACGGCATTCCGGTGGAGGCCTCCGACGCCGAATTCGACAACGGCACGCCGGCCGACTTGGCCGTCGGTGTGCGGGTCGAAGTCGAAGGTCGCCTCGAGGCGGGCGTGCTGATTGCTCGGGAAGTGGAATTCGAAGACGACGACGGCGGCAGCGAAATCGAGTTGAGCGGCCAGATCCAATCGCTCGACACGGTCAATCAGACGTTCGGGCTGCGCGGCCTGACGGTCAGCTATGCCGGCGACGTCCGCTTCGACGACGGCACGGCCGCGAACCTGGGCAATGACGTGGCGGTCGAGGTGAAGGGTCGTCTCGCCCCCGACGGCGTGACGGTCCAGGCCTTCGAGATCGAGTTCGATGATTGAGGGCCGCGCCTGACGGCCCATCTCACCGCCCTGCCGCGGCTGCCCTTCGCGGGCCGCGGCAGGGTTTTTGCACACCTTCGGGGACCTGACGTTGCTGATTCATGAACTGCTCACCGCGATCGTCCTGGCCGCCACCGGCCCCGTTGCCAACACCGGCGATGTGGCAACTCCCGGTCCGGCGCCTCTGGTTTGGCTCGGGGTGACCGGGACGACTGATTGACGGGGCGCCTTGCGTCTTCTCCCGAATTGAAGGAACGCGGGGCACGATCGTGAGCGATGTCCCTAGGAGCCATGACGCTGCCTGCTTTCCTCTCCCGTTGCCTGCGACCGGTTCGTCGGCCCCACCCCTATCGCCGACGTTCTAGCGGGGACGCCAGGTCGCTTCCCGCACGCAATGCCGCCGCAAGTAGTCTGGCGCTTTCTTTACTGCTGCTCTCGCCGCTGCATGCCGCGCCGCCCTCAGCCGACAGCATCGCCGTGCGCGTGCAGGCCTGCACCGCCTGCCACGGCGAACAGGGCCGGGCCACCAACCACGGCTACTTCCCGCGCATCGTCGGCAAGCCGGCGGGCTATCTGCACGCGCAATTGCTCAACTTCCGCGACGGCCGCCGCAACAACGCACTGATGAGCGGCCTGGTGCAGCACCTGAGCGATGACTATCTGCGAGAGATCGCCGAGCATTTCGCCGCGGTCGATCTGCCTTACCCGCCACCGCAGACGGTCGGCGCGCCCTCGGCGCTGCTGGCGCGCGGCGAGCAGTTGGTGCGGCAGGGCGACCCGGCCCGTGACCTGCCGGCGTGCGCGGCCTGCCATGGCGCGGCGCTCGTGGGGGTGAGTCCGGCGATTGCCGGGCTGCTCGGCCTGCCGCGCGACTACCTCAACGCACAACTGGGCCAGTGGCGCACCGGCCAGCGCCGCGCGGCCGAGCCGGACTGCATGGCGCGCATTGCCGCTCGCCTGAGTGCCGAGGACATCGGCGCGGTCTCGGCCTGGTTGTCCTCGCGGCGCCTGCCGGCCGATACCCGGCCCGCCGAGGCCTTGCCGCAAGCCTTGCCCGAGCCGTGCGGAAGCGTCGGTGCGCAGCCGCAAGGCGTGGGGCCCGCGGACGGCAGCGACCGCCGGGCCGGGCCCGACAAGATCGACGGCCAGGCCGCGCCCGGCAAGAAGGTCCGGCCATGACCCCCCGCCGTTTCCTCGTCGGCCTCCTGCTGCTTGCCGCGCTGGCAGTCGCCGCCGTGATCGGCCTGAACCGGCGCGGGGAGGCGCCGCTGCCGCCGCAAGCCGCTGTCTTCACCGCGACGCCCGAGCAGCTCCAGCGCGGCGCCTATCTCGCACTGGCCGGCAACTGCATGGGCTGCCACACGGCGCGCGGCGGGCCGCCCTACGCGGGCGGACTGCCCATCGAGACGCCCTTCGGCAGCGTCCATGCCTCCAACCTCACGCCCGATGAAGCCACTGGCATCGGCGGCTGGTCGGCCGCCGAGTTCTGGCGTGCGATGCACAACGGCCGCTCGAAAGACGGCCGGCTGCTCTACCCGGCTTTCCCGTACCCGAGTTTCACGCTGGTCACGCGCGAGGACAGCGACGCGATCTACGCCCACCTGCGCAGCCTGCCGCCGGTGCGCCAGGCCAACCAACCGCACGCGCTTCGCTTTCCCTACAACACCCAGGCCGCGCTCGCGGTGTGGCGCGCACTCTTCTTCGAGCCGGCCGAATTTCGTGCCGATGCGACGCGGGATGCCGCCTGGAACCGCGGCGCCTACCTGGTGCGCGGCCTGGCGCATTGCAGTGCCTGCCATTCCGGGCGCAACGCCTTCGGCGCCACCGACACGGCGCTCGAGTTCGGCGGCGGCTTGATGCCGTCGTCGCACTGGTACGCGCCGGCGTTGACGGCCGCCGACGAGGCGGGCCTGGTGCAGTGGAGCAGCGCGGAGGTGGTCCGGCTGCTGCGCACCGGCGTCGCCGAGGCAGGCTCGACCCTGGGTCCGATGGCCGAGGTCGTCTTTCGCAGCACGCAGTACCTGAGCGAGGCCGATCTGCAGGCCATGGCGGGGTTCTTGCGCGTGCTGCCGCAGGAGCTCGCACCCGTGGCGGCGCAGCGCCCGCAACAGCCGCAAGTGCCCGCAACGGCGTTCCCGCGCGGCGCGGCGATCTACACCCAGCACTGCGCGCAATGCCACGGAGACCACGGCGAAGGCGGCCTCGGCGCGCCGCGCGCCCTGGCCGGCAACCGGGCCGTCACGCTGGACCCCCCGGCCAACCTGATCCGCGTGCTGCTGCTCGGTGGCTATGTGCCGGCCACGGCCGGCAACCCGCGGCCGCACGGCATGCCGCCCTTCGTGCAGACGCTCAGCGACGAGGAGATCGCCGCGGTGCTCACCTACCTGCGCGGCGCATGGGGTCACCAGGCGGCGCCCGTCTCGACGCTCGACGTGCTGCAGTCGCGGCAGGGGCCTTGACTTCAGGCGACGCCGGCGAGCGCCTCCCCGAGCGCTGCCGCCGCATCCCCGAAGGCGTAAGCGTCCATGCCCAGGCAGCCGTAGGTGATTGCATCGTGCAGGCGCACGCCAGACACGCCGGGCATGTCGGGCATGTCGGGCGCGCCGGGCAAGCCGGGCGCATCCAGGCCGCCGGCGCCCGCCGCGATGTAGAAGGGCAGCCAGTGTTCGTCGCTCGGGTGCATGAGAGCGGCGTGCGGTGCGCGGGCGCGGTAGTCGAGCAGCGCATCGCGGTCGCCCGCGGCCACACGGCCGGCGACCCACTCGCGGAAGGCGCGGCTCTCGGTGATCTCGGCCGCGTCGGCGGCAGGCTGCGCGGCGCCGAAGATCAGGCCGAGGTTGTGCGTCACGCTGCCCGAGCCGAGCACCAGCACGCCTTCATGCAGGAGCGGCGCGAGCGCAGCGCCGAGCGCCCACTGGGCGGCCGGCGGCTGCCCGGGCGCCAACGCGATCGGCAGGACGGGGATGTCGGCCTCGGGCCAGGCGAAGCGCAGCACCGACCAGATGCCGTGGTCCAGGCCGGCGTCCTCGCTTGCCGTCGACTCGATGCCGCCGCCGGCGAGCAGGCCCCGCACGCGCTGCGCCAGTTCGGGCGCGCCCGGCGGGCTGTACTGCAACCGATACAGCGCTTCCGGGAAGCCGCCGAAGTCGTGCACCGCATGGTGGATGGCGCTGCCCAGCACCACCGGCGCACGCGCCGCAGTGTGCGGAGAAACCGCGACGATGGCGCGCGGCCGGCCGAAGCGCCGGTCGATGCCGCGGCCCAGGCGTTGCAGGAAGGGTCCGGTCGTGCCCGGCTCCAGGGCCAGCATCGGTGAGCCGTGCGAAACGAAGAGGGCGGGCAGAGGTGAGGCGGTCGCTTTGTCCATGCCCGATTGCACCCGCCGTTGACGCCGCGCGGGCCGAGTGCTTTTGCACGCAGCGTTGCATGTGTCGAAAGAAGCTGGCGACGCGGCACGCGGAGAACTTGCCTCGGCGCCACGCCGGCCTGCATGCCCCCGAGCCTCGCTGCCCGCCGCGCCCTGCGCTACCGTGCGCGCTGTCCTCACCGCGCGCCCCGCATGAAACCGACCCCGCCCGCTGCTTTCGTGTCGTCGCAGCCCCCGAGCCTGTGGGCGCTGGCCCGCCGCCAGCTCGTGCGCGATTTCCGCGCCGGCGAACTGCGCCTGCTGGTGGTGGCCGTGATGCTGGCCGTGGCCGCGCTCACGGCCGTGGGTTTCTTCGCCGACCGCCTCAACAACGGCCTGGCGCGCGACGCGCGTTCGCTGCTCGGTGGCGACGCCATCGTCTCCAGCGACCAGCTGCCGCCCGCCCCGCTGGCCGAGCGGGCGCTCGAGCAGGGGCTGGCGGTGGCCAGCACGGTGAGCTTTCCGAGCATGGGCCGCGCCGGCGAGGCGCGCGGCGGCGCCTCGCGGCTGGTGGCGGTCAAGGCGGTGAGCGCGGGCTATCCGCTGCGCGGGCGCATGCAGATCGCCGACGCGCCGGGTGCGCCCGGGCGCGACGCCGGGTCGGTGCCGGCGCGCGGCACGGTCTGGGTCGACGCAGCCATCCTCGATTCACTCGGCCTGAAGGTCGGCGACGAGCTGCTGCTCGGCGATGCCGGCCTGAAGATCGCTGCCGTGATTCTTGTCGAGCCCGATCGCGGCGCCGGCTTCATGAGCTTCGCGCCGCGCGCGCTGCTGAACGAGGCCGACCTGCCGGCCACCGGCCTGGTGCAGCCGGCCAGCCGCCTGACCTACCGCCTCGCCGTTGCCGGGCAGGGCAGCAATGGCGACAGCGCAGTGCGCGACTTCGTGACCTGGGCGCAGGTGCAGATCGAGGCGGAGCGCTGGCGCGGCGTGCGCGTGGAATCGCTGGAGAGCGGCCGCCCCGAAATGCAGCAGACGCTCGACCGCGCGGCACGCTTCCTCAATCTCGTCGCACTGCTGGCCGCGCTGCTGGCCGCCGTGGCGGTGGCCATCGCGGCGCGCGACTTCGCCAGCCGCCACCTCGACGACTGCGCCATGCTGCGCGTGCTCGGCCAGTCTCAGCGGCGCATTGCTGGCGCCTACACGATCGAGTTCGCGGCGGTCGGCTTCATCGCCAGCGCGCTCGGCGTGCTGCTCGGTCTGGCCGTGCATTTCGTGTTCGTGGCGTTGTTGGCCGGCCTGGTCGACGCGGCGCTGCCCGCGCCGAGCGCCTGGCCGGCGCTGTTCGGCCTGGGTGTGGGGCTGACGCTGCTGCTCGGCTTCGGCCTGCCGCCGGTGTTGCAGCTGGCCCAGGTGCCGCCGCTGCGCGTGATCCGCCGCGACCTGGGCGAGCTCAAGCGGGCGTCGCTCGGCGTGCTGCTGGCCGGCTCGGTCGGCTTCGCGGCGCTGCTGCTGGCGGTGGCCTCGGACCTGAAGCTCGGCCTCATCACCGTCGGCGGCTTCGCGGGGGCGGTGGCGGTGTTCGCGCTGCTGTCGTGGCTGGCGGTGCAGGCGCTGCGGCGGCTGGTGCCAGGGGACTGGTTCGGCCCGCGCGCGCCCCGCTGGCTGGTGCTGGCCACGCGCCAAGTGGCGGCGCGGCCGGGCTTCGCAGTGCTGCAGGCCAGCAGCCTGAGCGTTGGCCTGCTGGCCCTGGTGCTGCTGGTGCTGTTGCGCACCGACCTGATCGGCAGCTGGCGTGCGGCCA